>QIBA01000036.1 GCA_003225175.1 Acidobacteriota bacterium | reverse complement strand
AAGACGGTGGTAACCGGCGTCGAGATGTTCAAGAAGCAGCTGGATGAAGGTCTGGCTGGAGACAACGCTGGACTGCTGCTGCGCGGTATCGCGAAGGAAGACGTGGAGCGCGGCATGGTGCTGGCCAAGACAGGATCGATTACGCCGCATACCAAGTTTAAGGCCGAGATCTATGTGCTGACGAAGGAAGAAGGTGGACGTCATACGCCGTTCTTCAAAGGCTATCGTCCGCAGTTCTACTTCCGAACGACGGACGTGACGGGAGTCGCCGAGCTGCCGGCCGGCACAGAAATGGTCATGCCTGGAGACAACGTAGCGCTGACCATCGAGCTGATTACGCCAGTAGCTATGGAAAAGGGGTTGCGCTTCGCCATCCGCGAAGGTGGACGCACGGTAGGCGCGGGAACGATTAGCGAAATCCTGGCTTAGTCGGGAGGAAATTGTGGCAAGAGTTCTCAAGCAACAGAACTTCTCGGCGTTCGATCTTTCGAGGCTGCAGACAAATTTGTATGACATGAAGGTCGCCTGTGGCACCGACGAATACCTGGCGAGGTTTGTTGGTTGGGAGTCGCGGAAGGAAGATCAGGCCGAATTAGCTCTATTTGCCCTCCGGACCGATCAGGGTGAGGAGGTCCGGAAGCTGGTTTTCGAAGATGGCCGACGCATTGAGGATTCGCGGCGGCTCAAGATGTTGTTTGCGCTGATCTTCTCGTCCCGCGGATTTGATGTGCAGGAATTAATGCCAACTCCGCAAGAGTTGGAGAATGTGAAATAAGGATCATGAGAGAAATCATTACTCTGCAGTGCAGTGATTGTAAGAACCGTAACTATTCGACAACCAAAAACAAGAAGACGACAACGGGTCGCATCGAGATGAACAAGTTCTGCAAGTTCTGCCGCAAGCACACGTCGCATAAAGAGACGAAGTAGGCATTCGGCAGTCGGCGCTCAGTATTCGGCCAATGTGACAGAATGGTGTTACGCCGGACAGCCGAGAGCTGAAAGCCGAGAGCCGGTTTTGTAGGGGCGTAAGCTCAACGGTTAAACTGCCGGTCTCCAAAACCGGACTTGGGGGTTCGAATCCCTCCGCCCCTGCCAGAGATTTGTTGTAGCGCGAAGAAGGAAGCAGGTATCACGTGGGTAGTACGGAAATTAAGCGAGTGAAAGCCACAACGGTGGCGGACGACGACAATCTTGGCCAGCGGCTAAAGGCCTGGCCTGATCGCACCAAAGAGTTCCTCGACGACGTCCGCGCCGAGATGAAGAAGGTCAACTACCCCGGACGCAAGGAAGTTCAGGCGACGACCACAGTGGTCATTATTACTGTCTTCGTCTTTGCCGCTTATTTTGAAGTGGTCGATAAGGTGATCGAGTTCGGGCTGAGCCACCTGTTGAAGCTCGTCCGCTAGGAATAACGTAGAGGTGCGGGCCGGAGGATCGGCTGGAATTATGATGGCAGAAGAAACCAAGAGCGACGCAACGATGCAAGCGCCACCACCCGCTGAGGGCGTGCAGGCGTCTGAACAGCCCCGCAATCCCAACATGAAGTGGTACATCATCCACGCCTATTCCGGCTTTGAGCGCAAAGTGAAAGAGTCGCTCGAATCGCGCATTCAGGCGTTTGGATTGCAAGAGAAGATTGGCCGCGTGCTGATCCCTACTGAGGCTGTCACGGAAGTCCGAAACGGGAAGAAGTACACCAGTGAACGCATGTTCTATCCCGGCTATGTGCTGGTTGAGATGGACCTCACGGGATTCAGAGCTGGTGGCACGGGTGGCGAGGGTGATCACGTTTGGCAAGTCGTGAAGTCCACTCCGAAAGTTACAGGATTTGTTGGAACAGCGAACGATCCGACACCGCTCTCCGAAGAAGAAGTTAACCAGATCGTCTATCGAGTAAATATCGGAAAAGACAAACCCAGGCTAAAGGTCAAATTCGAGAAGAACGAATCAGTTCGTATTACCGATGGTCCATTTGCGAACTTCAATGGTGTCGTGGATGAGGTGAATGAGGATCGCGAGACGCTGAAGATCATGGTCACAATCTTCGGCCGTGCTACACCAGTAGAACTGGAGTTTGGACAGGTAGAGAAAGTGGCGTAGCAATCGGGTGATCGGGCCATCGGGTGCTCGGGTGAAGTAAGAAGCTTAACGCTTTTACTCATTCAATGACGCGATCACGCAATCCCGCGATATACGAGAATTAGTTCGAAATCCGGAAGAGTTGCATAACGAGAAATCCGAAGAAGCGAGAAATTGAACAATGGCACCGCCGAAAAAAGTACAAACACAAGTAAAACTCCAGATTGCCGCGGGCAAGGCTACTCCGGCTCCGCCCGTAGGCCCGGCGCTCGGTCAGGCGCAGATCAACATTATGGAGTTCTGCAAGCAGTTCAATGCAAAGACCAGCGGCAAGGACCAGGAAGGTCTGATCATCCCCGTAGTCATAACGGTTTACACGGACCGCTCATTTACGTTTATCACGAAGACACCGCCAGCTTCGGTGCTGCTGAAGCGAGCCGCGGCCGTGGCGAAGGGGTCGGGCTCTCCGAATAAAGACAAGGTTGGCAAGGTCACCGAGAAGCAAGTTTCCGATATCGCCAAGCAGAAGATGCCCGATCTAAACGCCGCAAGTCTTGACTCGGCAATCAAGACCATTAAGGGCACCGCCCGTTCCATGGGCATAGAAGTGGTAGCATAGAAGCTTGGTAGCTGCGCACGCGGCTACTCGTCGCAAACACTACGGTCATGCAGAACAGCGCATGTGCGGTGGGAGACAGGACAAATGAGAAAAGCAGGAAAGAACATCACTAAGGCCCGCGCGGCCGTCGAGTCCCGTCCTTACAAGCTCGACGAAGCAGTGCCTCTCCTCCAAAAGGTTAAATTCGCGAAGTTCGACGAGACTGTCGAAGTGACTCTCCGTCTGGGCGTCGATCCCAAGCACGCGGATCAGATGGTCCGTGGAACCGTCGTGCTCCCTCACGGACTCGGCAAGTCGAAGAAGGTGCTGGTCATTGCTACTGGCGAAAAGCAGCGCGAGGCCGAAGCCGCAGGTGCGGACATTGTCGGCGGCGAAGATATGGTCGAGAAGATCCAGAAAGAGAACTGGACTGACTTCGACGCGGTGATCGCGACTCCGGACACGATGAAGTCCGTCGGACGCCTGGGAAAAGTGCTCGGCCCGCGTGGCCTGATGCCTAATCCCAAAACGGGAACCGTCACGTTCGATGTTGCTGCTGCCGTAAAGGAAATCAAGGCTGGTAAAGTCGAGTTTCGCACGGATAAGACTGCGCTGATTCACGTTCCGGTGGGAAAGATCAGCTTTGAACCAAAGAAGCTGATCGAAAACGCCAGCACAGTGATATCGAGTGTGATTCGTGCAAAACCGGCTGCGGCGAAAGGGAAGTACATCAAAGGCGTGACGCTGTCCTCAACCATGGGCCCTGGAATCTCGATTGATTCCGCTCCCCTTGAGGCTGCCGCAAAGGCATAAGAATTTTGTGATTTGGTGATTTCGCGATTTTGCGATGGAAAATCACCAAATCGACCAATCGCAAAATCACCCCATCATCGAGTTCGATTGGGGGACTTAAGGATTTGAACGATGGCTGTTACAAGAGCGAAGAAGTCAGAACAAGTTGAGAAGCTGGCTGCCGACCTGAAGCAGGTCAACAGCATGATTGTCGGTACCTTTGGAAAGCTCACCGTGGCGCAGGATTTCGAGCTGCGTAAGACTGTGCGCATCGCCGGCGGCAGGTACCACGTCGTGAAGAACACGTTGGCACGTCGCGCTGCGCAAGGCACTGCCGTTGAAGAGGCCCTCAAGAGCGTGAAGGGTGTTACATCGATCGCCTACACGAGGGGTGATCCGGTGGCCTTGGCCAAGGCCCTCACGAAGTATGTGAGCGACAATCCGGAGTTCAGCTTTAAGCTGGGCGTCATTGAAGGCAAAGTGATCTCGATCAACGAGGTCAAAGCGCTCGCAAGCATGCCGGGCAAAGAGGAGCTTTACTCAAAGCTGCTCTTCCTCATCAGCGCTCCAGCTCAGCGTCTGGTCACGACATTGAGTGCCGTTGGTCGCGATCTGGCTGTCGTCGTGAATCAGGGCGTGATGGAAAACAAGTTTGCCGAATAACGGTTTCCCGCAATCGGGCGATCGGGCCGTCGGTGATCGGCTGAAGTAGCTTCGCCGGCCATTGCCTTTCGTGCAGAAATGAGAATTTCGCCATCGGATTCAGGAATGCTCAGTCTGGGGCATACCGGAAACCTGAATGCGGTTGGCAACTCCTCGGCGAGAGCCGACGAGCAGCAGTAACGGGAGACTAGTCGCGCGGTGCTCGGAGCGGTGTCGCTTCGCCCGATCACCCGATGACCCGATCATCCGATTTAAGGACAGTTTTAGGAATTCGAGGAGATTGAAAATGGCGGATATTCAAGCATTGGAAGATCAGATTGTTGGGTTGTCGCTGCTCGATGCGGCGGCGCTCGTTAAAAAACTGGAAGCTCGCCTCGGCGTATCGGCCGCGGCTGCTGCTCCAGTTATGGTAGCCGGTGGCGGTGCCGGAGCGGCCGCGGCTGCGGCGGCTCCCGAAGAGAAGACAGAATTCACCGTCGTTCTCACCGGTGTTGGCGCCAATAAAATCAATGTGATCAAGGCTGTACGCGAAGTCACCAGCCTGGGCCTGAAAGAGGCGAAGGACCTGGTTGACGGCGCCCCGAAGCCCATTAAGGAAGGCGTCAACAAGGAAGAAGCCGAGAACATCAAAAAGAAGTTCACGGAAGCTGGCGCTACAGTTGAAGTTAAGTAGGAATCGCACCGGATCGTCGCAAAACTGATGTCCCAGAGGCGCCTTGAATCGAAGGTGCAGGCTGGAGCATCAGTATTGCTAGACTCATTGGGCGAAGGCGATGAAAGTTCCGCCTTCGCCGCGTTTCCCCTCGATTTCTATCACAACTTAAGCACGTTTATGCCCACACTTGCCAAGCAGTGGGTAGTGTCAGCTATAATGTATTGATTCGAGGCGGAATTCGGATTTGATCAGAGGAGTGAGCAGCCCGGGCATAGGGTCCGCTGTCTCACGTTCCTCATTGGGATAGAGTTCGCGGGCGGCGAACTTCACACAGGCCTTAAGAACTGGCGCGGGAAACTGACAAAACACAATCTTTTTTGCGCTGCCATGGCGCCTGCGCAGAGCCCTGCTCTTGCGTAGGCGCTTTTCTGTCTGTTGTGCTGCTCCGCTCCTATATAGCTCAATTCCCCCGGTTTTCAAAATCATTTTTTTCTCGCCGGCGTTGAGGGGCGGGCCGGCAGAGAGAGTAAAGAAATTCGATGCATCTGACGCAAGCAGATTTGCCTGCGTCGATTCCCGCCCCGGCGACTGATACGAACATTCAAGGTGAGCTGACGCTCGCGGCAATCGCGTAGTGCCAGCCGAGTGACTGCGGAAACGCAGATCATTCAACAGCAGATCTAGGAGTCACATGCCGAATAATAACCACCCTGCCCGTCGCACTCGTCTTGACTTCAGCAAAATTCCAGCAACGATTCAGATTCCAAATCTGATCGAAGTTCAGAAGCGCTCCTATGACCGCTTTCTGCAAATGGACAAGCTGCCGAGCGAGCGCGACGACAGCGGACTTCAGTCCGTCTTCCAGTCCGTATTCCCGATCACGGACTTTCGCAACGTATCGCAGCTTGAATTCGTTGACTACGCTATTGGCAACTGGGAGTGCAAGTGCGGACACCTCAAAGGTCTCCACCACCTTCGCACCACCTGCCGCAATTGCGGAGCCACGGTTATTACCGACCCTTTTCATCCCGGCGAGGTTCTTTGCGGAAAGTGCGGCACCTACAACGCCAACACTCCCGATTTTTGCAACAAGTGCGGCGACCCGGTCGGCCTGCAGCTCAAGTACGACGTAAACGAGTGCGAGGAGCGCGGCATGACGTACTCTGCTCCTCTCAAAGTCACCATTCGCCTCACGATTTTCGATAAGGATGCTGAGACCGGGGCTAAGAGCATTCGCGATATCAAAGAGCAGGAAGTCTTCTTCGGTGACATTCCGCTGATGACCCAGAATGGCACGTTCATCATCAACGGCACTGAGCGCGTAATCGTCAGCCAGTTGCATCGTTCACCCGGCGTCTTCTTCGAGACCGCCAACAACCGCACTTACTTCCTGGGAAAGATCATTCCATATCGCGGTTCGTGGGTTGAATTCGAGTACGACCAGAAGAACACGCTCTACGTGCGCATTGACCGGAAACGCAAGTTCCTGGGCACGATCTTCCTGCGCGCCCTTGGTCTACGTTCGGATGAGGACATCCTTCGCACGTTCTACACCGTCGACAAGATCGCAGTCCGCGACAAGAAGATTTACTGGACACTGGAGCCGAACATTGAGCGTCCGACGAATCTGCTCGGCCTCAAGCTTGCCCACAGCATCAAGACCAAGGGCGGAGAAGAAGTCGCTCACTCCGGACGCAAGATTTCTTCCTCGGTTCTGAAGGAAATTCAGAAGGCGAAGATCACCGAGATCGAGATCGACAACACAGATCTCGAAGGCGCGTTCACCGCTGCCGACGTGGTGGACACCAGCAGTGGCGAAATTCTGCTCGAAGCCAATACTGAGCTGACTGCCGACAAGCTTTCGAAGATGATCGATGCCGGCATCACCGAGCTGCATCTATTCTTCCCCGAGCGCGATGACGTGGGCAATGTAATTTCAAACACACTCCGCCGCGATTCCGTGAAGACACCTCAGGAAGCGCTGATCGAGATCTACCGCAAACTGCGGCCCGGCGATCCGCCGACGCTCGACACGGCAACCTCGCTCTTCCATGGAATGTTCTTCGACGCCCGCAAGTACGACTTCTCGCGCGTGGGCCGTTTGAAATTCAACATCAAGCTGTACGAGAAGAACGATCAGACTTCGCTCGATCACCGCACACTTGAGCCTGAGGACTTCTACGCGACGATTCGCTACCTGCTGAAGCTGCGAAAGAGCATCGGTTTGGTGGATGACATCGATCACCTCGGCAATCGCCGGGTTCGGGCGGTTGGCGAATTGATGGAGAACCAGTTCCGAATTGGTCTGGTTCGAATGGAGCGCGCGATTAAGGAAAAGATGAGTGTCTACCAGGAGATGTCGACGGCCATGCCGCACGACCTGGTGAATGCGAAGCCGGTAATGGCTGCAATTCGCGAGTTCTTCGGATCGTCGCAGCTCTCTCAGTTCATGGATCAAACCAACCCGCTCTCCGAGATCACGCACAAGCGGCGTCTCTCGGCGCTTGGGCCGGGTGGCTTGTCGCGTGAACGTGCCGGCTTCGAGGTTCGCGACGTTCACCCCACGCACTACGGACGCATCTGCCCGATCGAGACGCCGGAAGGTCCGAACATCGGCCTAATCTCTTCACTTTCCTGCTACGCGCGCATTAACGACTATGGCTTCATCGAATCGCCCTACCGTCGCGTGAGGACCGCGCGCGTTCAGGACTTCGTTCAGGTTGTGAATAGCGGGGACAGCGAATATAGAGTAGGCGATCACGTTGAGCTGCATGAGCTGGAGAAGGTCAACGAGGAGTTGAAGGCGAAGAGAAAAAAGCCAGCGGATAACGAGCCGTTCTCCTTCTATCTGTCAGCCTGGGAAGAGGACCGTCACGTCATCGCGCAGGCCAACGTCGAACTCGACGACAAGGGCCGGCTCGTAAACGAGCTGGTCAACGCCCGTAAAGCCGGCAACTTCGTGCTGGTTCCACGCGATGAGGTTGATTACATCGACGTGAGTCCGAAGCAGCTTGTATCGGTGGCTGCCTCGCTGGTTCCATTCCTCGAGCACGATGACGCGAACCGGGCGCTGATGGGTGCGAACATGCAACGCCAGTCTGTGCCGCTGCTTCGCGCTGAAGCGCCGATCGTCGGAACTGGAATGGAAGGCGTCACGGCTCGTGATTCTGGAGCCGTGGTACTTGCCCGCCGTAACGGCATTGTGGATTCGGTCGACTCCGAGCGCATCATCGTGCGCGTCGAGGGTGAGCATCATCCCACGCAGTTGTCGCGTGAAGTTGGAAGCGACATTTATCAGCTCATCAAATTCAAGCGTTCAAACCAGAATACTTGCATTTCCCAGAAGCCGATCGTTGGTAAAGGCGATCGTGTGGTGAAGGGACAAGTGATCGCCGACGGTCCTTGCACCGACATGGGCGAGCTGGCGCTCGGACGAAACGTCCTGGTCGCCTTCATGCCATGGCGCGGTTACAACTTCGAAGACGCGATTCTGGTCTCCGAGAAGCTCGTGCGAGACGACTATTACACGTCGGTGCACATCGAGGAGTTCGAGATCGAAGCCCGCGACACAAAGCTCGGTCCCGAAGAAATCACGCGCGACATTCCGAACGTCTCGGAGTCGGCGCTGCGCGATCTCGACGAGAGCGGAGTGATCCGCATCGGCGCATCGGTGCACGCCGGGGACATTCTCGTGGGCAAGGTCACTCCCAAGGGTGAGACTCAGCTGACGCCGGAAGAGAAACTGTTGCGCGCGATCTTCGGCGAAAAGGCCGGAGACGTTCGCGATGCTTCGCTTACCTGCCCGCCGGGAATCGAAGGCACGGTTGTCGACGTGAAAATCTTCTCCCGCAAGGGACAGGAGAAGGACGAACGCGCGAAGGCAATCGAAGCCACGCAAATTGAGAAGCTGGAGAAGAATCTCGCGGACGAGATCCGAATTCTCACCGATGAGCGCCTCAAGCGTCTCGACAACATTCTTGGCAGCAAAGAAGTGCAGGCCGACCTGCACGACGAGCGCACGAACAAGCGCCTCCTGACCAAGGGTGCGATCCTCGACCGCGAAACCATTGAGCGTATTTCCACGCGCAACTTAAAGCGGATCAAGTACGACAACAAGGATCCGCGTGTAAACGAACAGATCGACGAGATCGAAGAGATGACCTCGCGCCAGATCGATGTTCTGCGCAAGATCGTCAACGAGAAGATCTCAAAGCTACAGAAGGGCGACGAACTTCCACCGGGCGTGATCAAGCTGGTGAAGGTTTACATCGCCATGAAGCGCAAGCTCTCGGTCGGCGACAAGATGGCCGGACGTCACGGCAACAAGGGCGTCATCGCGCGAATTCTGCCGGAAGAAGATATGCCCTATCTGCAGGATGGAACGCCGGTTGAGATCGTTCTCAATCCGCTCGGTGTGCCTTCCCGTATGAACGTTGGTCAGATTCTGGAGACGCACCTCGGCTGGGCCGGACACGACTTGGGCAAGCGCATCTCCAAGCTGCTCACGGAAAACTCGCGCGAAGAAACGCTGCGTCGCGAATTGCGGCAGATCTTCAAGGACACTCCGTACCTGAAGTCGATCGCTGACATCGACGATGAAACCCTGGTCTCGGTGGCTGAAGGGATGAAAAAGGGCGTGTTTTTCGGAACGCCGGTATTCGACGGCGCTACGGAAAAGGAAATCAAGTCGTTGCTCGATCAGTCTGGCCTGCCGACCTCCGGCAAGACCGAATTGTTCGACGGCATGACAGGTGACAAGTTCGAGCAGCCGGTAACAGTTGGCTACATTTACATGCTCAAACTGTCGCACCTGGTCGACGACAAGATTCACGCGCGCTCGATCGGTCCGTACTCGCTGATTACGCAACAACCACTTGGTGGTAAGGCGCAGTTCGGCGGACAGCGCTTTGGAGAAATGGAAGTCTGGGCGCTCGAAGCCTATGGCGCGGCTTACATCTTGCAGGAATTGCTCACGGCGAAGTCCGACGACGTCTATGGCCGAACGAAGATTTACGAGGCCATAGTCAAGGGCGAGGCCGCGATCGAACCCGGCGTGCCTGAGTCGTTCAACGTTTTGATTCGCGAATTGCAGTCGCTGTGCCTGGACGTGGAGCTGATCAAGGCGAAAGAGCGTCCGGCATTAGCGGCGGCAGCAGATTAACGGAGCGCCCGGGCGCCCTCGCCCGGCGCTCGGGAATGCAGTTTTAGGAAATACATACGGCATGCTCTGGCGTGCCACAACTCGGTTCTTCTGTCATTCTGAATTGGGAATGGCATAACGAAACGGAGGACACTTTGTACCGTTCGAGCCCGTTCGATCTCGGCAATAACATCACTGACTTCGACAGCATCCGGATCTCCCTGGCGTCGCCAGAGCGAATCCGGAGCTGGTCGCATGGCGAGGTCACCAAACCGGAAACCATTAACTACCGCACCTTCAAGCCGGAGCGCGATGGACTCTTCTGCGCCCGCATCTTCGGCCCCGTAACCGATTGGGAGTGTCTCTGCGGCAAGTACAAGCGCATGAAGCACCGCGGAGTCATCTGCGACAAGTGCGGCGTTGAAGTTACACTCTCCAAAGTCCGTCGCGAGCGTCTCGGCCACATCGAGCTTGCGTCGCCCTGCTCGCATGTTTGGTTCTTTAAGGGACTACCTTCGCGTATCGGCCACCTGCTAGATATCTCGCTGCGTGAACTCGAGTCGGTCCTCTACTTCGAGTCCTATGTAGTGCTCGATCCCGGCGATGCTCCCGTAAAGGAAGCCGAGGTCATCAAGGAAGAGACCAAGTTCCGCGAACTCGATCAGCAGTTCCGCGCTACCGGCTTCAAGGCAATGATGGGCGCTGAAGCGATTAAAGAGCTACTCAAGCGTGTGGAGATCGAGGAACTCTCGACCGAACTGCGCGAGAAGATGAAGCACGAGACTTCTCTTCAGAAGCGACTCAAGTATGCAAAGCGGTTGAAGGTGGTCGAGGCTTTCCGTAAATCGGGCAACAAGCCTCAATGGATGATCCTCGACGTGATCCCGGTCATTCCACCGGAGCTGCGTCCTCTGGTGCCGCTGGACGGCGGACGCTTTGCGACCTCCGATCTGAACGATCTGTATCGTCGCGTGATCAACCGCAACAACCGTCTGAAGAAGCTGATGGATCTCCACGCTCCCGAAGTGATTGTGCGCAACGAAAAGCGCATGCTCCAAGAAGCGGTGGATGCGCTATTCGACAACGGCCGTCGGGGCCGCGTGCTGCGCGGAGCTAACAATCGCCCACTGAAGTCGCTTTCAGACACGCTGAAGGGAAAGCAGGGACGCTTCCGCCAGAACCTGCTCGGAAAGCGCGTGGATTACTCGGGACGTTCGGTAATCGTGGTTGGTCCCGAATTGAAACTCCATCAGTGCGGCCTGCCGAAGAAGATGGCTCTCGAGCTGTTCAAGCCATTCATCTATCACCGTCTGGAGCAAACCGGACAGTGCACGACCATCAAGCAAGCAAAAGAAATGGTCGAGCAGCAGGAGCCGGCGGTATGGGACATCCTCGAAGAAGTGATTAAAGATCACCCGGTACTCTTGAACCGCGCACCAACGCTCCACCGTCTTGGTATTCAGGCCTTTGAGCCAGTGTTGGTGGAAGGAAAAGCCATCAAGATTCACCCGCTGGTGTGCACGGCGTTTAACGCTGATTTTGACGGAGATCAGATGGCGGTTCACATTCCGCTCTCTCCAGAAGCCCAGGTAGAAGCCAGTGTGTTGATGCTGGCGTCGCACAACATTCTGTCGCCTGCGTCAGGACAGCCGATCACCGTTCCCACTCAGGACATGGTGCTCGGTCTCTACTACCTGACCAAAGGCAGACCAGGAGCGAAGGGCGAAGGCCGCGCGTTCGCAACTGTCGAAGACGTGTTGCTTGCGCTTGAGGCCCAGCAAGTGGAGACGCTGAGCCCAATCCGTTTGCGCTACACCGGCGAGGTCATCGACCTTACCAATGCCTACGACGATCAGGACATCCTCCACACCGAACCAGCAAACTACGAACGCCAGTACCTGAACACGACGGTCGGACGGGTAATTCTCAACGATTCACTTCCCAAAGGCATGCCTTTCATTAACGGGCTGCTGAAGAAGAAGGGAGTCGGACAGCTTGTCAATTACGCGTACTTGCGCTTCGGTCTCGAGACGACGGTCAAGATGCTCGACGGTATCAAGCAGCTTGGCTTCAACTACGCCACGCGCGCTGGATTGTCGATCGGCATCGATGACATGGTCATTCCCGATGACAAGTACACGCTCGTCAAAGACGCCGAGAAGCGCGTGATCGACGTTCAGCAGCAGTACCTGGACGGAGCTATCACCAATGGCGAGCGCTATAACAAGGTCATCGAAATCTGGTCGGGCATTACGGAAAAAGTTGCCGACGAGATGTTCGACGTACTCAAGGAGCAGGACAAGGCTGGCGCGATCAATCCGATCTACGTTATGGCCGACTCCGGCGCTCGCGGATCGAAGCAGCAGATTCGTCAGCTCTCCGGTATGCGCGGACTGATGGCCAAGCCCTCGGGCGAGATCATCGAGACGCCAATTACCGCCAACTTCCGCGAAGGTCTGAACGTGCTGCAGTACTTCATCTCTACGCACGGTGCGCGTAAGGGTCTGGCCGATACGGCGCTCAAGACCGCCGACTCGGGCTACCTCACGCGTCGTCTGGTCGACGTGGCGCAGGACGTGATTGTCTCCGAGCAGGATTGCGGAACGCTCGACGGCATCTACGTCGGTTCCATTGTGGAATCAGGCGAGATCATCGAGCCCTTACGCGACCGCATCGTTGGCCGCGTGTCACTCGAGAAGATCAAGGACTACGAAGGAAACGTGATCGTCGACGTAAACGGTGAGATCACGGAAGATCTTGCGATTGCGATTCAGGCTGCAGGCATCGAGCGAGTCAAGATTCGCTCTGTGCTCACCTGCGAATCGAAGCGCGGAGTCTGCATCATGTGCTACGGACGTAACCTTGCCTCCGGCCGCATGGTCGAGCTTGGCGAGGCAGTGGGCGTGATCGCTGCGCAGTCGATCGGGGAGCCGGGAACGCAGCTCACGATGCGTACCTTCCACATCGGCGGTACGGCATCGCGAGTCTCGGAGCAGTCACGACTCGAAGCCAAAAACAACGGTTCGGTGCGCTTCATCAACCTCCAGACTGTGAAGTCGAAGTCCGGAGACCTGGTGGTCATGAACCGAGCTGGATCCATCGCGATCGTTGACGAGCGTGGCCGCGAAAAAGAGCGGTACTCGGTCGTGTACGGCGCGAAGCTCAAAGTCGGCGATGGCGATCATGTACAGCTCGGTCAGGTGCTGGTCGAATGGGATCCATACACCTTCGCGATCCTCACAGAAATCGGCGGCACGGTGCAGTTCAAGGACTTGCAGGAAGGGGTCACGCTGCACGAAGAAGTGGACGAGGTCACCGGACTCTCGCGTCACGTTGTGGGCGAGTCGCCGGACGAGAAGCGTCAGCCGGCGATCGTGATCAAGGGAGGCAAGAACACTCGGCGTTACCTCATGCCAAGCCGCGCGCACCTTATGGTGCAGGACGGCGATGAGGTCTATCCGGGCGACGTGCTGGCCAAGATCCCGCGTGAAACTACGAAGACCAAGGACATCACCGGCGGTCTGCCGCGTGTGGTCGAACTCTTCGAGGCCCGCAAGCCGCGCGAAACCGCCATTATCAGCGAAATTGATGGCGTGGTGAAGTTCGGCGAAGTGGCCAAAGGACAGCGCAAGATCTATGTCACTGCGGACAACGGAACCGAAAAAGAATACTCGGTTCCGCGTGGTGTCCACATCAACGTGCAGGAAGGCGAACGCATGAAGGCGGGCGAACCGCTCATGGACGGTCCGCTCAACCCGCACGATATCCTCGCGGTGCTCGGCGAGAAGGAATTGCAGGGCTACCTGGTGAACGAGATCCAGGAGGTCTATCGGCTGCAGGGCGTGAACATCTCTGACAAGCACATCGAGACAATTGTTCGCCAGATGATGCGCTGGGTGAAAGTCGAGGATGTGGGAGACACGTCGTTTCTGCTCGAACAGCAGACCGACAAATTCCGCTTCCGGGAAGAGAACGAGCGCGTAATCGCCAACGGCGGCCGCCCGGCAACGGGACGCCCGCTGCTGCTCGGCATCACCAAGGCTTCGCTCTCGACGGAGTCGTTCATCTCGGCGGCTTCGTTCCAGGAGACCACGCGCGTGCTCACCGAAGCGTCCATTCAGGGCGCGGTTGATCACCTGCGCGGACTCAAGGAGAACGTCATCGTGGGACGCCTCATTCCAGCCGGTACCGGCATGGAGTACTACCGCAACGTGCGCCTCTCGCCAGAACTCGAGCAGGCCGCTGCCAAGGTACAAGAGGAAGTCTCGCAAGCCTACGCCGAAGCCGAGCGCGCATTGGAGATCATGCGCCAGGAAGGTGAAACGGAAGAACTGGCTGCAGAGTAGCCGCTGGCTGCTTGCTGCTGGCTAATGACGAAACATGGAAGCCGGGCATTCCTGCCCGGCTTTTCTTTTTGGCGCGGCACATAGTGGAGACGCAGCATGCTGGCTCTATACCCATGCTGGTTGTGCGTGCGTGTAAGCTAGCGGCGTTCGCCATTGCGTCGGTGTAAGCTTTAATGGCAGGCAAATTTTCAAATCAGTCATGTCCAATCCCAGCATTCCCGAATCCCAATTCAATTCCGATGCGAACGAATCCTTCGATGGATTGCTCTCGCAATACGAGCGAAGCCACCAGCGCAAACGTGAATCCGGCAACCAGGTGGAAGGCACAGTCGTCGCTGTTTCACCAGAATCCGTATTCTTCGACATAGGCTTCAAGACCGAAGGCATCCTGTCTCTGACTGATCTTCAGAAGACCGGCAAGGCCGTAAAACCCGGCGACAAACTCCACGTCACCGTCAAAGCACGCGATCCAGAAGGCTACTACCAACTCTCGCTGTTCAAAGTGATTCAGCCAACTGACTGGGCCTCACTCGAAAAGGCCTTCCTCGAGAAGGCCACCATTTCGGGAACGGTTACTGGTCTCATAAAAGGCGGTTTGAGCGTCGATATCGGAGTGCGCGCTTTCATGCCGGCTTCGCGCAGCGGAGTTCGCGATGCAGCTGAGATGGAGAAGCTGGTCGAGCAGGAAATTCGCTGCAAGATCATCAAGCTCGATGTTGCCGAAGAGGATGTTGTCGTCGACCGTCGTGCAGTCGCCGAAGACGAGGAGCGCATCGTCCGAGAGCGGCGTTACTCCGAAATGCACGAAGGTGACATCGTGCACGGAGAGGTACGTAGCCTCGCCGATTACGGGGCCTTCATCGATCTCGACGGAGTCGATGGTCTGCTGCACGTAGGGGAAATCTCCTGGAGCCGCATGAACAAGCCCGCTGATGTGTTGTCAGTTGGCCAGCAAGTCGAAGCCAAGATCATAAAAATCGATCCTGGGCCGCGGCGCATTTCGCTCAGCATAAAGCAACTCCAGCCGCATCCATGGGAGTCTGTACCCGGCAAATACAAAGTTGGCGAGCGCGTGCGAGGCGTCGTTACGCGTGTGATGGACTTCGGAGCATTCGTGGAACTCGAGCCCGGCGTGGAAGGATTGATTCACATCTCTGAGATGTCGTGGGGAAAGAAGGTCAGGAAGGCAAGCGATGTAGTGAAGCCGGGCGATAGCGTTGAGGCGGTAATCCTCGGCCTCAACCCGGCAGAACGACGAATCTCGCTCGGTCTAAAACAAGCTCTCGGAGACCCCTGGGAAGAGGCTGCGCAGAAGTTCATTCCGGGAACGGCTGTTGAGGGGCCAGTCACCAGCATCATGAACTTTGGAGCATTCGTCCAGGTTGCAGAGGGCCTCGAAGGAATGATTCACGTCAGCGAGATCAGCGCCGAGAAGCGTATCAATCATCCGCGCGACATCCTGAAGGTCGGGCAAGTTGTGAAGGCGCAGGTGCTCGCTCTCGACAAGGAGAAACGCCAGCTTCGCCTGAGCATGAAGCAACTCGTGCCAAGCAGCCTGGATGAGTACATCGCGGAGCACAAGGAGGGAGACGCTGTTACGGGCCGCGTAATTGAAGCGTCGGGCAAAGAAGCGCGGGTGGAGTTGGGGGAAGGCGTTCTCGCGACTTGCGCAGCCCCTTCAATCACAGGGCAAATACAGGAAACGCAGGCAGTAACCGGCGCTAACCTGTCGGCGCTCACCTCCATGTTGAGCGCGCGTTGGAAAGGAGTAGGGACAAGCGGGACCAGGAGCCAACAATCAGAGGCTCTCGCTGCAGGTCAAATCCGCAGCTTCCGGATAACAAAGATAGATTCAGATGCGAAGCAGATTGCGGTAGAACTCGCGTAGCGAATTCATGGCCACAAGCAAAGCTCAAATCCGGGTCGAGCGCATCCTAAGCTTTGACGAGGCGCGTGAGTGCGTATCTGGTCAGGCAGAGTCGCTGTATCAATTGCCGCGCCAAAGCGAACAGGTGCCGATCCTCAATTCGTTGGGCCGCACGCTGGCAGAGGAGATAATAGCCGACCGGGATTTCCCGCCTTTTCCCCGCGCGACTCGCGACGGATATGCCGTACTAGCGGAAGATACCCGATCAATTCCCGCCGAGCTAAGAATCGTCGGACAGATTCGCGCGGGTGGCGAACTACCTACTAATTTCGCGTGCCTTCAGCGCGGTCAAGCCGTTTCCATCATGACCGGCGCTCCTGTTCCTCGTGGAGCCGATGCTGTAATCATGGTGGAGCACGCGCAAAGCAATCGGGACGCGGTTCGGCTGCTGAAATCGGTCACAAGCGGAGAGAACATTGTGCCGCGTGGCTCCGAAGCTCGTGCAGGAAGTGTCTTGCTGAGCCCGGGAACTCGCATTGCGCATCCCGAGATCGCACTGGCGGCAGCGGCGGGTAGATCGAAGTTCAGCGTTTACTCTCGTCCTCATGTCGCGATCCTCAGTACTGGCGACGAGGTTGTTCCTATCGAATCCGCACCAGCCGATAACCAGATTCGTAACTCCAACAGCTTTTCTCTCGCAGCGCAAGTGATTGCCGCGGGTGGAGAGCCGGTTCAGCTTCCCATAGCCCCGGATGAGCCTACACGACTGCGCGAGCTGATTTCGCAGGGACTCGAAAGCGACTTGTTGCTACTCAGCGGCGGCGTATCATCCGGTGAGTACGACGTCGTAGAGGACGTGCTCTCGGATTTTTCTGCCGAGTTTCTGTTCACTGGCGTGCAGATCCAGCCAGGGAAGCCGCTTGTATTTGGACGGGCTCGTTGTCGTCATCCGTCGGAGCACTGGACGTACTTCTTCGGATTGCCTGGGAATCCCATCTCGACAATGGTCACTTTTGAACTGTTCGCAAGTATTCTGGTGCGAGCACTCTCAGGCGATACAGCGCACGACCCGTTGAGAGGAACAAAAGCGCGCTTGGGAAAAGAGCTCCGCACGAAAACGGGTCTCACGCGGTTCCTGCCTGCAAAGGTTTCGGGAAACTGGGATGATGCCACCGTAGAGCCTGTAAAGTGGCAGGGATCGGGCGATCTTGCAGCCTTCGCGCGAGCCGATTGTTTGCTCGTCATTCCTCCGGATAGTGAGCATTTCGCGCCAGGAGAGTGGATGACAGTATTACCTCTTCATAACTGATGCCCCGCACGCTGTCCCACTACGATCGCCGCGGACGTGCGAGAATGGTCGACGTCTCCGAAAAACTGCCCACGAAGCGTGAAGCTGAAGCTTCCGCGTTGGTAACGATGTCGAAAAATGTGATCGCCTCACTGCCTGCGAATCCTAAGGGCGATCCGCTCGAAGTCGCACGGTTTGCTGGTATTGCCGCAGCGAAGCGCACTTCGGACCTGATACCAATGTGTCACCAGCTTCCACTTACGTTCATTGATGTGACCACTCGCATATGCGAGAATGGCGTCGCTATTGCCTCGAAAGTAACTACCACCGCAAAGACGGGAGTCGAGATGGAGGCGCTGGTAGCAGCCAGCGTTGCCGCCCTGACGGTCTACGATATGTGCAAGGCGCTGGACAAAGGCATCGTGATAGAGCACATTCGGCTGGAAAAGAAGTCCGGAGGCAAGAGCGGCACGTTCACTCGAAAGCAGAGAAACTCTGATTCGCGACGGCCGGAGAGCGGATAGCAGCCAACTATGGCAGCCAACATTCGTGTCCTGCTGGTAGACGATAATCCGATGATCCTGGCGCTGCTGCGACGGGCAATCTCGACCTTCGCTACCGTGCAGACATTCCGAAATGCGGCGGAGGCTCTGATGCACGTTGTGGAATCGCCTCCCGATCTGCTCATTTCCGACTATTCCATGCCAGAGTTGAATGGCAAACAGCTGATCGAAAAAATTCATGGTCGAAGGCAGACATCGAAGCTTCCGGCGATCTTGATTGCGACAAAGAATGAGATCACTGAACAGCTTCGTTCTATGCACGATCAAGTCGAAGATCTAATTGAAAAGCCATTCTTCACAAAGGAGATCACCCGACGTATCAAGCGCGTCGTGGACAAGATCTCTCTCGAGAAGATGGCTCGGGAAGCTCCGGGGGAATCAGTAGTACGCGGCAATCTACAGCAGATGAACACGATGGATCTCTTTCAATCACTGGAGCTTGGACACAAGACCTGCCGACTTACACTCACCAACGCGAGCCAGCGCTGTGATCTCTATTTCAACGATGGGCAGATCAATCATGCGCGTTATGGTGGGTTGCAGGGTGACGAAGCTGTTTTCAAGGTACTCACTTGGACCGAAGGTCTCTTCGAAATTGATTTCAGCGCCAGCAGTTCGGAGCAGACCACCACACGCTCAACTCAGGCACTCCTGATGGAAGGGTTGCGCCTGCTAGACGAGGCCAGCCGCGATGCTGAAGAGAACGTGCTCGACGCGTGAAGCTCACTGCCGCCGTTCTCACCATCAGCGACTCTTCATTCCGCGGGGAACGCGAAGATCTTTCCGGACCCCGTCTCCAACAATGCCTGAAGGATGCTGGGTTTGAAATCTCGATAACGAAAACCCTGCCCGACGAAGCGCAGCAAATCGCAGCAGCACTGCGCATTGCGGCAAGTCAGGCCCGATTCGTACTCACTACAGGAGGCACAGGAGTTTCCCCACGGGACGTGACTCCGGAAGCCACTCGTAAAGTTTGTGATCGTCTACTCGACGGCGTGGGAGAACTAATGCGCGCAGAGGGGCTGAAGCAGACTCCATTCGCAGTGCTCTCGCGCGGAGTCTGTGGAACTATCGGCGTATCACTAGTGCTGAACCTCCCTGGAAATCCAGCGGGAGCAGAGCAGTCTCTGAAAGTGGTACTACCAGTGATACCTCACGCCCTCGATCTGCTGGCAGGAAAGACAGCACACTAAGTGCGAGTACCATCGCACCGCTAACTAAGCCGAGCTTTCAAGTTACAATGAGATTTCCTCCCATTTGAAAACCATCAAACACCTCCTTGCCCGTTACACGCATTTCGTGTGGTCAATCCTTGAGCCACTTGGGCCCTGGGGCATTCTCGCAGTTGCCTTCATGGACTCGGCGGCTATAGGGATCCCGCTGGATCCTGTCGTTGCCGGGTATGTTTATGCTCACCCTCCAAGCATTTGGCTGTACGTCTTCATGGCCGCAATTGGGTCGGTATTGGGAAGCTTGATCCCGTACGGGATTGGCCGCGCTGGAGGCGAACTGCTGCTCTTAAAACACGTCGATCGACAGCGGTTCGAGCGCTTACGAGATCGGTTCGAGAATCAGGAGTTCTTCGCCATGATGGTGCCGGCGATGCTGCCACCTCCCACTCCATTCAAGCTGTTTTTGCTGGCAGCCGGCGTTTTCGAAATGCGACCGCTCTTGTTCATGTCCGCCATTTTCAGCGGGCGAGTAGTTCGCTTTCTCATCCTTGGTTTCTTGGTAGTAAGGTTCGGGCCGGGAATCGTGAGCCTCATGACTGCAATTATGGCGCGGCATTTGATCTGGGTGATCTTGGGCTTCGTATTCCTGATCTGCTTGTTTGTGTATGAGTTTAAGTTCCGACGACCACGAGCAGCGCAGCGCGAAGGCCCGACACAGGCTCTCTAAATCTGCATCGTCACAATCAGTGATTCACCTCCGCTGCTCGCGTCTGCTGCTCCGCTTTTCGATTCGGACAAATACAACTGAATCCATCGCCGACGTTTTCTAACTATTCTTGACTCACCAATATACGTTTGTTCACGTCCGCGCGGCATCCGCGCTTACACAGAACCGAGAGGAGTTACTGAATGAAGGTCTCTGAGGTCATGACGACGGAAGTGGAAACCGTTCAGATGAACAGCACGTTGGAAGAAGCAGCCTCCATCATGAAGGTTGAAAACGTCGGGGCGATACCCGTGGTGGATGAAGACGATGACCTGGTCGGCATCATCACAGATCGGGACATCGTAGTGCGCTGTGTAGCCGAGGGCAAGGATCCCTCCGATACGAGCGTCGAGGAGGTGCTCAGTCACGAGCTGGAAACCATCGAGCCGGATGTGGATGTGGAGGAGGCAGCACGGCTAATGGCCGATAAGCAGATCCGTCGCCTGCCGGTGTGCGAAGACGGAGAGCTCGTCGGCATGATTTCAATCGGAGACCTGGCGGTAAAAGCCTCCCAGCCGGAAACTTCAGGCGCAGCTCTGCGTGAGATTTCTCAAGGGGTTAAGGGTGAGGCAATTTCGCAGCCTATGAGACGGGAAGCAGCAGATCGACTATCCGCTTCTGCGCACGAGGGCGGCTCACGTGCTCCACATGCTGCAACAGCAAACTTCAACGATGACGAAGACATGGATCTGGAGTTTTCCGAGGAGAAAGACCTGGCAATGTCGCAGACGCGTGAGCGCCATAACAACCGTCACCATCAAGCGTCGCAGGAGAAGAAGGGAGCAACTGCCGGGAAGAGTAAATTGCGTCCAATTTCTGAAGGGCGTCCCAAGCAGGATTTGGGCGTGCTTGGACAGAAGAAGCAGGGCCAGGGAATCTCGAATCAGCAAGCTCGCGATGAACTGAAACGCAACAATCGCGTAGTGGCGATTCGCGACGACGCCCAGACCGGCCGAAAGAGGCGCACTCGCAAGCTTGCATGAGAGCTATGAACGACTATAAGAAATACGGTGAATACACCGCCGCGCAATGTTCCATGGTGGAGGGCGCCAGAAACGCGATCGTGTATCTCGTGATCGGCGCAGGCATAGGAGCTTTGCTTTCCTTGTTTCTCGCTCCTAAATCGGGCCCAGAGTTGCGAAAGGCTATCCGCGATAAATTTGAC
Organism: Acidobacteriota bacterium; assembly: GCA_003225175.1. NCBI lineage: Bacteria > Pseudomonadati > Acidobacteriota > Acidobacteriota bacterium. The sequence continues at coordinate 150,821 of QIBA01000036.1, read as the reverse complement.
GACGCGGTTCAGGGCTTAGGCGAGCAGACTGCCCGGCTCCGACGCCGTACAGGTCAGATTGGGCGACAAGCACGCGAAAAGATAAGCCCGATTCGAAATATGCGATAGTCCCCAAACTTAAGGGATGATCCTCTAGCGAAGCTCATCCCTCACGTTCTTTTTGCAGCCTGAGAGGGTACCAAGAGCAATCAGCAGAGCCTCGACTATGGTTACTCGTAACGAAGCGCCTCAACTGTGTCGAGTTGGGCAGCTCTGGTTGCGGGAACAGTTCCGAAGATGATGCCGACGCCCGAGGCTACGAGAATGGCGATTATCGCCGAAAGCCCCGAAACGGGAATGCGGTATTCGGTGAAGAATCGGACGGAAAATGGGACGGATAGTCCGATCACCGTCCCAAGCATGCCGCCGGTAAGCGAAATGAATACGGCTTCGGTCAGGAACTGCAGCCGGATCTCCTGACGCGTAGCGCCAACCGCCTTGCGAATTCCGATCTCTCGTATTCTCGAGCGCACGTTTGCGAGCATGATGTTCATGATGCCGACGCCACTAACCACAAGGGTGACCGTGGCAATCAGCAGCAGAACTACAGTCAGGGCATTGGCAGTTTGCGCCGCAACTGCCAGCAACTGAGTGAGATTCTCGACGTGATACACGGACTGGGCGCGATGCCTTGATTGGAGAACTTTGTGAATCTCCTCCGTGGCCTTAGGGACCTCGGTGGCATCACCCATTGAGAAGAAGATCTGCTTCACAGCGGCAGTGCCTGTGAAATATTTGGCCACAGTATAGGGAATCAGAATTGTGTCTTCCGCAATTTCCGATTGCCCGAAGGTCTCTACTCGCTCCTTAAAAGTGCCGATAATCGTGAACGGAAGATTGCTGATCTTGATAACCTGGCCCACCGCCGCGTCTTCGTTGCCATACAGCCGCCGTGCGAGCTGAACTGTGATCGCCGCTACTTTGGTGCGCGTCATCGATTCTTCTTCGTCGAAGAAGCGGCCGGAAGGGATCAACAGATTGCGCACGATCTCGTACTCGGAGGACACTCCAAGTACCAGCAGATCCCGCTGCTTGCCCTCCCCCACCGAAATGCGATCGTGCAGCTCCACCATTGGCGAGGCGGCTACGATATCTGGCACTTCCTGGCGAACCACCCGAACGTCATCTTCTGTAAGTTCGTCCTTCTGTACGGTGCTAAACGAGGAGTTGCTGCCACCCTCGTAGTAGGCGTAGATCATGTTGGCGCCAATCGCCTGAATTTGATTGAGGATGTATTGCTTTCCTGTAAGGCCAATAGTAACAACAAGGATGAGTGAAGCCGTCCCAATGACCATACCGAGCGCCGTTAGCGCAAATCGCACCTTGCTGGAGCGGAAGGAATCGACAGCGAGCTTAGCGATCTCGCTGAAGAGCATAGTCTTGGTGGCACTCTCCAAGGTCTGCTCGAAGGAGCGGATACGTTCTAGAGCGCTGTGGTGAGCGTGCTCGAGGGCGTTTTGCTCTTCGAGTTTCAGTTCTTCGGGGGACATTTCGCGGATACTGAGGAACCCGGCTGACACTACTCCAGCCATCCTAAACCCGGTGAACGCGACAAGTTTCTCCTGGGTTCGATGATTCCGTTGCTAAGGAGGGTTCGGGGAAGACAAACGCCGGAAAAAAAAACAACGAGGAAAAGGGGAAGATTCCGAATTGAAGCTCGAAGCTGTCGAATTCTGTCCAGAAATTGTAAATTCGGCTAAGGCAGGCAACAAACAAGGACCTTCCTGGATTTCCGCCTATCATTCAGAGAATAGAGCGCTTAGGTGGCATTTTCAACGCAGACAAAGAATTAGCAGGGAACCCACAGAGATCTTGCTCGCTTCTTGGCAGAGACAAAAGAACTGAAATTCAACTTTGGGTCGGCTGGAATGTGAAGCTTCGGAGCCGAAAGCCTTTTCGTCCTGCTTACCTCAGCCAAATTCCCCAGGTCACATCGATGCTCGTATGGGTAATCGCCGAAGCCATGAGGCGACGCCTTGCCATCCATGCTCTCCCATAGAAAATTCCAGCGACGGCTGCCAACAAGACATATCGCCAGTTAAATGCGCCGCTAGCGGTCCCGAGACGCTTATTAAAATGCGAGAGCCCAAAGAGTATCGAGGCGATAACGAGCGAGGCGTGCCTACCGCAGGAGCGTTCGAGAAGGTTCTGTACCAGCCCCCGAAAGAACAGCTCTTCCGGAATGGCGATAAAGAGGAACGTGAACGCCCACGCAGCAACTGGAAGCCAGAGACGCGGCATTGTCCAGTGCCAATGCAGGAAATGGAGAGATAATCCAAGGGCAATTGCGATCGGAGCGAGGAAAACAAACTCGCGCACTCCGATTACCACGTCGCTGAGGTTCGCTCTCAGATCGTAGCCAATACCTTCAAGTTGCCGTATCACGAGATACCCGTAGAGAGCCAGGTCGACCAGCACCAGCTTCGACAGTCCGCTAATGCCGGCATACGGCCATGCCGATTCAAACACCCGCAGGTCCACTGACAGTCCAAGCGTCACCAGGACAATAACGTCCTGCCACCCACCGCGTGCAGTTCCGTGCTGGCGGCGTGCCCACTCTAACAGCGCAGCTCCTGCCAGACAGATCAATAGGAATCCAAGTTGAATTCTCCAACGAAACTCGCGCGCGGGTAGTGCAAAGACTGCGTACGGCATGGCAAAGAAAGCCGCGAGAGAGACGCGCGAAAATGCAGAACTGAGAAGCACTCGTAGACGGTCCGCGATTCCAAAGCCAAAGAACCAGATTGGCATTACGAGCAGAGCAAAGCTGATATATGCGGAGAGAAGGTGCCCCTGGACGCGAGCCGCGAGTCCGCTGAGCATGACTAGTTTCCAGCCAATAGCGATAAGGACGACAAATATCGCGATTGCAAGGCGAAGCGACTTGTGAGTTGTGCTTGCGGAGACGCTCATCCCAAGCCATGAAGCAACGTGCTTCGGGTCGGCCTCGGCCGGTATTCGGTTTCCGCAGTGCGAGATATGATTCTTGTAACCATTGCGCGGTAAACCTCGGGGTCATGCAGTTGTAAGCAGAAATCCGGCTGAGGGCGGCCGATACCACCTTGCCTAATGGTGCTAATCGCATTGCCGGTGCTTTTCACATCAATGCCAATCTCGCTGCGCCAATTAGTCCCGCATCGCTTCCGAGCAATGCCCTCGTGATCATCGTGTGCTTGCGCGCAGGCAGCGTCTCATTTGGCACCGTGGCGACATAAACGTACGATCGTTTGCGCAGCTCCTCGAACATTGCCGGCGCAAACGCCTCCCATCCGCTGGCGAGTCCTCCGCCGAGTACATACATCGGTAGATTCAGTGTGTTGATCATGTCAGCTAAGACAAGACCAAGCACGCGTCCGACAATGTCGAATATCTGCTTGGCGGAGGCATCGCCTTGCAATGCGTATTGAAAGACAACCTTGGAGCTGAACTCGGGATTCTCGCTCATAGCACGCGCGAGCTCTGGAGCCTTCCCACTCGCGATCGCCTCGATCGCCATTCGCTTGACAGCCGTTGCCGAGGCGTACTGCTCAACACATCCGCGGTTCCCGCAACCGCATGGCACGCCATCCGGAAAGACTGTGATGTGGCCGCACTCGCCGGCCATGCCCGTCATGCCGTGCCAGACCTTGCCATCAAGCACGATGCCTGCACCAACGCCCGTGCCAAGCGTGAACATGCACATTGACTCGGCGTCACGGCCTGCCCCCATCCATTTTTCGCCCAGAGCCGCCGCGTTGGCGTCATTTTCGAGAATCACCTGACTATCAAGGCGCCGCTGAATCTCCTCGCGGACAGGATAGTTTTTCCAGTCGGGTAAGTTAGGCGACTGCAGCACCGTGCCGCTCTGCATATCGATGATTCCCGGCACGCCGATTCCCGTGCCAGCGAATTGCCCTCGACCGTCGAACTTCCTGCGGAGCGCGCGGATCGAGTCGCAAATATCGGCAACCACCAAATCACGACCACGTTTTACCTCCGTGCTGGTAGTGATTAGTTCGAGCTGCTTGCCACTCTCGTCGACAGCAGCAATGCGCATGTTTGTGCCGCCGAGGTCGACACCTATGGAGAAGCGATTCGGTTCAGGCATTTTCGTCTGGAACTGGATGCGAGCAAGACTTGAATTGTAATCTGTGGGGCATCTGGGGATCGGATGATTGGGTTATCGGGTGAAGTGAAAAACCGAAGTAAAGTCTGTCGCGCCAGCCTTGCCAGCCGAGTTTGCAGGAGCCATGATCGCACGGACCGGTTCCTACTTCACCCGATCACCCGATCCAATTACCTCTGGCATTTCGGGCAATAGTGCGTTCCACGTCCTCCCAGCACAAAGCGTTTGATCGGTGTCTTGCAGACAAGACATGGTTGGCCTGTCCGCAGATACACGCGATGTTGAAGCTGGAAAAAGCCCTCGCGTCCTTCCGCATCTACATAGTCTGAAACCGACGATCCGCCAAGCTTGATCGCCTCTTTCAGCACCTCTTTGATCGCAGAATGCAGGGCGTCGAGTTCCGCTCGAGTAAGCCTTGCAGCTTGCCGCTTTGGTCGAATTCCCGAGCGGAAGAGCGATTCATCGGCGTAAATGTTTCCAATACCGTGCAGTAGTTTCTGATTTAGCAGGGCAGCCTTGATCGGGGTCCTTCGTCGACGGAAGAGCTTGGCAAAATCATCGCAGCTGATCGTGAGGGGCTCGGTGCCAGGACCGGCAAAGCTCTCTTTCATGGCTACGCTCAATCGCCCAAACCGCCGTGGATCGACGAAGCGCAACTCGCGTCCTGAGGCGAGGGAAGCGATCGCATGAGTGTGTTTGGGCGTCGCTTCTTCTGGAGAACAGACGAGCATGCGTCCGGTCATTCCCAAGTGAACGATCCATTGACGCAAGGCCGTACCATTCTGGCCAATCCGAGCTTCCAGGTCGAAGACGATGTGCTTGCCAACTCGTCGCACCTGGACAATGCGCGTTCCTGTGAGCGCAGCGGAAATCTCCCGCGCAGAAGACTTAAGTGGCTCCCGATGTCTTCCTAACCAGACGGACTCAATTGCATCGCCTCGGACACGTTTATTCAAGCTCTGGGCGATCGTTTCGACTTCGGGAAGTTCCGGCACGAAATCAGTGTACTGCTTGCGAGTATCGTCATTACGTCGCGGTCAAATTCTATAATTGGCTTCCGCTGGTCAAAGGAAAGTTATGAAAGCCCTTCTCTCGTTCGCTCTCCTGGCACTCCTCAGCGCCCCGGGACGGTCAGTTGAACAACAACTCTCTACCTGAATTAAACGTTATTAGACACATATCTCTTTCCCCAAGCTATAGCTGTCGGTCGGAACAAGATTTTCAAAAGGGTTATGGATCCACAGCTCTTTACCTTTCGGCGTATTCGAGCCAAAGAAATTCTCCCGACTTGTTGTTCAATGGGGCCTGCAACTCTGAGGATTATTTTCAACGTTCGACAGCAGGTGACGACGTGAGCCTCATAGCCGATTTAGGAATAGTTTCACTCGAGGATGTCACTGCTTCTCGTGCCTTTAATTTGGAGCGCATTCGCTCGTTCGATTGCTACTCCAGATTTGTCGACGAGGCTAAAGTGCAGGCTCAGCACACTTATGCCTTGCTGATCAACAAAAGCGATGTGCGAGGGCTACTTGTGTTCTCAGTCGTCGATTATCAGCCTAACAAGCAGGTGAACCTAAGCTACGCAGTGAAGGAGTATCAGTTGCTGAATGTGAGGGCCCAGTCCAAAGGCTTCGATTCGTCCGCGGGAAACACGTCTTTGCTTTCCCACGCATTCACCTGGTAGCTCTAGAACCGCCCGATCCGATCTGTAGAGTATAATTAGGAGTACACACACCCATCGCGCCTCACGGCCGCGTCTCACATTCCAATTGACCCCGCTCCCAAGGCAGGAGCAGGTGTGTGTTCAGAAGCATCTTCGGGAGTTCTTCGTTGAAACGAGGCAATACAGCGGTTGTTGTGGGCGCCCAGTGGGGCGATGAGGGCAAGGGCAAGATCGTCGACGTGCTCTCGGAGAACTTTAATGTCGTCGCCCGGTATGCTGGCGGACACAATGCGGGTCACACCGTCATTATCGGCGGTAAGAAATTCGTGCTCCAACTCATTCCGTGCGGCGTGCTGCGTGAAGGTTGCCGCAGCGTGATCGGCAATGGCGTGGTTCTCGATCCGATTGCCTTTCTCAAGGAAGTCGACAGTCTGAAGGTATCGGGCCTCGATGTCGCCGGCCGTCTCTTCGTCTCGAATCGCGCGCACGTGATTCTTCCTTATCACCGCATGATCGAACTCGCTGCCGAGAACGCTCCGGGGCGCGTCAAGATCGGCACCACCTCCCGCGGCATCGGTCCTGCGTACGAGGACAAGATGAAGCGCGGCGGGTTGCGCCTGATTGATCTGCTCGACTCCAAGCTCCTGAGAATTCATATTGACAATGCCTGCCGAGAGAAGAACACGATCGCACATGCGCTGTTCAACACCGAACCACTTGATCCAGACAAGATCTACGATGAATATTCGCGGGCTGCCGAGCGCGTGGCTCCGTTTGTTACCGACACTGCGCTATTGCTCAATGATGCGATTGCGGCGGGCGAATCGGTGATGTTCGAGGGCGCGCAGGGTACTATGCTCGATATCGACCACGGGACTTATCCCTTCGTTACCTCGTCGAGTGCCACATCGGGAGGGGCGGTTACTGGCACTGGGGTCGCACCGAACGCGATCCGCTCCGTAGTTGGAGTGACAAAGGCCTATTGCACACGCGTGGGAGAAGGTCCGTTCCCGACTGAAATCAAAGACTCGATGGGCGATACCTTGCGCGCGCGCGGCAATGAGTATGGAGCGGTGACGGGGCGTCCGCGACGTTGTGGCTGGGTGGATCTGCCGCTACTGCGCTATGCCACGTCAATCAACGGCATCGACTGGATGGTGGTAACGAAATTGGACGTGCTCGATACGCTTGACGAGATTCCCGTCTGCGTTGGGTACAAACTTGGCGGTAAAGTCTCAGATAAGCGTATTCCTGCCTCGGCAGGAAGCTTCGAAAAGGTTGAGTGCATTTATGAAACCATGCCAGGTTGGAGGAACTCGACAGTGGGCACAAAGGAGTTCGCCAAACTGCCCCAGAAGGCGCAGGACTACATGAAGTATCTGGAGGAGAAAACCGGCGCGCGTGTGGGCATGATCTCCACTGGGCCAGACCGCGATCAGACGATCTTACTGGACGAATTCGCCGCCACACTCCGTGCGCAGGAGATGTCCGCGAAGCGGGCGTGAGCTCTTTGTGTTCAAATAACTCCGAATGTCTTCTGGACCCCTCGGTCTCATTGCCGGCAACGGCCGTTTTCCATTTTTGGTACTTGATGCCGCACGGGCAAAAGGCGAGCAGGTCGTAGTAGCGGCTATCAAAGAAGAAACCCAACCTGAGATCATCGAACGAGCCGCACTCGACTCCGGCATTCGAGTTCATTGGCTCTCTCTAGGCGAATTATCGAAGCTCATCGAGACTTTCCGGCGAGAAGGCGTAAGCCGCGCCATCATGGCAGGCCAGGTTAAGCACAAGCAGATATTCTCCAGCATTCGTCCGGATTGGCGACTCGCCAAACTGCTTCTATCCATTCGCACTCGGAACACCGACGCACTGCTTGGCGCTATTAGCAAGGTATTAGGCGATGAGGGAATCACGCTTCTAAGTTCGACCTTCTACCTCGAGCCCTTGCTGGCGCGAGCCGGAGTGCTCACGAAACGCGCACCAAATGAAGATGAACAGAAGAACGTCTCGTACGGCCGCGCCGTGGCACTCCACTTGGCGCAATACGATATCGGACAAACGGTCGTGATTGCCGAATCGGCGTGCATTGCGGTGGAGGCGATGGAGGGCACCGACGCGACGATTCTGCGTGCAGGCGAGATTATCCGCAGCCTGCATCACGAACACTCGCCGGATTCATTCCTAAGTCGCGCATTAACTGTGGTGAAGGTGGCAAAGCCAAAACAGGATTTGCGCTTCGATGTTCCAGTGGTTGGAGTAAAGACACTTCAAACCATGCGAGAGGCAGGAGCTACATGTTTAGCAATCGACGCGCAGAGCTGTCTGCTTTTGGACAGCGAACGCATTATCGAAGCTGCAGATGCGGCCGGCATCGCGATCGTGAGCTCAGACGCCTAGCGAGAGTCTTGCTTATTGCCTATCGCTTATTGCCGCTTTTTAAGACGAATGATCGTGCACAATCCGCCATCCTTCCGCCAGGCGCCTGCATAATAGCGTCGTTAATCCGTCGAGCTTCTTGCCGTCTTTCATCTCCAAGTGCCAGCGCGCAGTCACGAGCGCAGCGTCTTGACCGATGATTTGAATGTTCTCGTCCGTGAAGCTCAGTTTGCCCATCTCTGTTCCCGATCCTTGATATTTATCGCGATAGCGTTGCAATGTCGGCTGCCATCCACGAATGATCTTGTTTCCGGAGAAGAAGGTCACGTCGGGAGAGTGCCAGTAGCCCAGCATAAAACTTGTTAAATCGCCGCGATTCCACGCTGCGGTTTGTTCGTCCAGAATTCGCCGCAGGCCGGCGTCTGCCGTTTGAGTGTCGGCTAAAGGGCTTAGTAGAAGAAGCACAGCGATGATCCTGATCATGGTGAGGAGTATAGAAAACCGGCTCGAAAGCCTGCTTGGAATCGGTGCACTCAGGGCATCCGTGTATGTCAGGTCAACTCCGTTTTTTCAATCATTTCCACACACCATTGGCCTATCTCACTAGTAACCTCTGCCAGTGCCCATTTTGTTGACCTTTAAGGTAAGTTGCTGTAACTTCCGCTCGGGACCCCCCTTCTGCGCCGGAAACCGGCTGGAACCCGCCAATTCACGATAAGACAAGGCTGAAACACACAAGCAGGGAAACACTCGTTTCTGATAGGTAGCATGGTGCCCACAGTGGAAAAGGTTGGACGTTACGAGATTGTAGGCGAACTGGGCCGTGGCGCCATGGGACTCGTCTACCGGGCAGTGGACCCCAACATTGGACGACCCGTAGCGCTCAAGACCATGCGCCTCGACGTCCACGGCATGGATCACGACGAGATGCTGCGCCGCTTCCGCTACGAAGCCAAGGCAGCGGGGGCGATGAATCATCCCAACATCGTGATGATTTATGACGCGGACGAAGTCGATGGCCTCTTTTACATCGCCATGGAATACCTGGAAGGTCACACACTTCAGTCGCTGATGTCGGAGAAACGCATCATTCCGGGCGATCAGATCGTTGAAATCGCCAAACAGGTTGCTGCTGGACTGGATTACGCGAACGAGCGGAAGGTGATTCACCGCGACATCAAGCCGGCCAACATCATGATCACGCGCCAGAACGTGGCCAAGATCATGGATTTTGGTATCTCCAAAGCCGCGGGCAGCATGACGCATAGTGGCCAGGTGCTGGGCACTCCCAACTACATGTCACCTGAGCAAGTGAAGGGACTGGACCTTGACGGGCGGGCTGATCTCTTCAGTTTTGGCGTTGTGCTTTATGAAATGGCAACCGGAGAGCGTCCTTTCACTGGGCAAAACGTAACGACGATCATTTACAAGATTGTTCACGAGAACCCGATTCCGGCCAGCGAACTCGAGGTAACGGTCCATCCGGGCATCAGTTCTGTTATTTCGAAATGCCTCTCAAAGGATCCTGCTGAACGCTATCAGAGCGGCGCAGAGCTGGCGCACGATATGGAGAACTATCGCTCGATCGGCTCGGATGGAGAGATTACTTCAGTCCTACCGGACAACATTCGTGCGCAGGCTACACAGCCTGTCGGCATGTCGAGTGGAGTATTGCGAAGCGGCCCGCTATCTGTTCTCTCCTCCGGTTCATATGCGACCGGAGTTCAGCCAGCCCGGCTCGTGAGTTCGTCCGGCGCCATACCGGTAGTACCGCATCAATCGACCAAACTCGCCGGAGCAGCCGCTGCACCGCTAACGTCTGCTACCCAACTATGGGGAAAGAGAGCGAAAGTTGGGGGAATCGCAGTAGTTGTGTTCAGTGCTCTGGTGGCTGGCGCAACGCTGATTACAAATAAATATTGGAAGAAGCTGACTCAACAGCAAAGGCAATTTCAGTCTGCATCCCAGCCGAATTCCAAAATGGTTGACGTCGCGAAGAAGCCGGCACTGCTGAAGCCGGCTGTTGCTCATGCATCTCAGAAGAGCTCAGATCCCGCTTCAGACAGAATTCAGATGCGCTTCACTTCAAAGCCAGAAGGCGCAGTTGTTCAAATCGATGGGCTCTCGAGCGCAGCTTGGACTACTCCATTTACTGCTTCCGACCTTAAGCTCGGAGCGCACAACGTAGTATTCACCAAGCCCGGCTATAGCGAGGAATCCCGCAAGATCGAGTTGAACCCGAGCAGCTCGACATTTCGCATCAATTTGTCGCGAAGCATCACTTCAGTTTCGGTTACAAGCCAGCCCCCTGGAGCCGACATCGAGATCGATGGACAATCGGCGCACAAGCGCACTCCTGCACGCATTCCGGTTGCTGAGGGGCAGCATCGGATCGTGGTGCATCTGGATGGGTATCGCAACGCGCAGGTAACCGCGAAGGTCGTGAAGGCACAGATCTTTAGGTTTTCACCCGTGCTGAATCCTACAGACGCGCGGGAGGCGGGCAACTCGAGCCTCGTGGCGACTCGTTTTAGAAAGTTGTTCGGCGGGGGTATCCCTGCGGGAAAAGGCATGATAGATTTCGTCACCACGCCTCCCGGGGCGAAAATAATCGTAAACGGCAAAACAGTAGCAATCGCTACTCCGGCGCATGCCCCCTTCGCGCCGGGAGACTATCGTATTGAACTGCGCCAGTCCGGTTACAAGCCGGTCCAGCAAACCGTGCATGTAGAAGTCGGCAAGATCTCAAAGGTGGAAACAAAGCTGGATCCTCAGTAATTTTCATGAGTCGCATCATCATCTCGGCGCCTGACGGCAAGCGCGGCATGCTCGAACTGACGAAGCCACTCATCAGCATCGGGCGAGGTGCGGCTAATGACCTGGTACTGCCCGACAACAGCGTGAGCCGCTTCCATGCGGTGATCAAATGCCAGGACGGGCAGACATTCATCGCCGACCGTAACAGCACAAATGGCGTGGTAATCGAGGGGGAGAGGATCGTCGGTGAGCGAGAGCTGCATCATAACGACGTCGCGCACCTGGGCTCCTACGAACTGCGCTTTGAAGAAGTGAGGGACTCTGGAATTCTGATTAAGAGCGCCGACATTCCTCCGACGCTGAACGACGTTCTGCGCGGAGGCAGTCGTCGCGAAGGCCTCGCATCCCAATTCTCTGGGCAAATACCACAAGAACTGACAGACCAGATAAAACGTCTCGAGCGAGAAAACCATCTGCTCACGATGCTGTATGACGCCGGCATCGCTCTTAGCTCCAAGCTTTCCCTCGACGGCATCTCTGAGCAGGTCATGAACCTTGCGTTTCGCATTCAAGGAGTCGAACGCGGATTCATGATGCTGTTTAACGACAGCGGCGAAGTCACGCGACAGACTGAAGTTCGATATCGTAGGCCACAAACGGGAAGCGCCAGCCAACCGCACATCATTCTCAGCCGGGCGATCCTGGATCGGATTCGCACCGAGAAGAAGCCCATTCTGGTCACGGACGTCGCTACCGATGAGCGTTTTCGTGGTAGTGAAAGCATGCGCATTGCCGGTCTTCGTTCTGCAATGTGCGCTCCGCTGCTGGGCAGCGGAAAACTCTTCGGCATTTTGTACGTCGACAATCTCGAGAAGCCGCAGGCCTTTACTCAGGACGAATGGAATGTCTTTGCTCTCGTAGCTGCGCAGGCAGGCGCAGCCATCGATACTCTCTATGCGCATGAGCAGATTGCGAAGCAAGTAACTCAGCGCGCCGCCCTGGAGCGATTCCTGTCGCCCGAAGTCGTGGAGATGGTGGCGAAGAACCCGGAAGGCGTGCGGCTCGGCGGCATCAATCAGAAAGTAAGCATCATGTTCGCCGACATCCGCGGCTTCACTACGCTCAGCGAGAGGATGGAGCCGGAGAAGGTTGTCGAGATCCTGAACAACTACTTCACGCACGTGACCGACATCATCTTCGACCATGGTGGAACGCTCGATAAATACCTCGGCGACGGAGTGATGGCTCTGTTCGGCGCCCCACTGAGCAAGGGTAACGACGCAGAGAACGCGGTGCGTACTGCGCAGGCAATCCAGCGATTAGTGATCGAGTTGAATCGCGATGCCCCAGAGCGCCAATGGCCCGAGTTCGGAGTGGGAATAGGAATCAATACCGGGATTGTTACGGCAGGTAATATCGGATCGCCACGACGAATTGACTATACCGTAATCGGCGACACGGTCAACACGGCGGCGCGTCTGATGTCGAACGCGCCGGCAGGGAAGATCATCATCTCGCAGGCCACGGCAGCAGATCTGACTGAGAGTAGATTCGTTCTCACGGCCCTGAGCCCTCTCACCGTAAAGGGCAAGTCCGAGCCCATTCCGGTTTTTCGTGTGGATTGGGAAAACGAATTGGCCGCCACGCAGCCTAACTAGCGCTTGGTAGAGATCAGCATGCTGCGTCTCTACCAAAAGTATTACTTCCTCTTCCAGCGCAATCCATCCTTAGTGTCTTCAATGATTATGCCGGAATTTGCGAGTTGCTTACGCACCGCATCGGCTTTAGCGAAATCGCGCGATTTGCGTGCCTGCTGCCGTTGCTCAATCAAGGCTTCCACTTCAGTATCGCTGAGAGTTGATTCAACGACGGCTGCGCCGGCGGGCTTGCCTTCGGCTCGCGCCCAATGCAGCACCTGCTTGATCTTCTCGGCATCGTCATCGTTTAGCACAGAAAAGATCTCGTCGAAATCCGCCAGCGCCCGCTGCAGCGCCGGAACGTTATCGCGTAGCAGCTTGCCATTGTCACCGGCAGCATTTGCTTCTCGTACCATGTCAAAGACCGCGGCGAGCGCTTGCGCCGTATTCATGTCGTCATCGAGCGCCGCACGAACTTTTGCCCGCGCGGATTTTGCAAGGACTTCCATTTCCGGATTAGAACCCGCTGCAAATTTTCCGCTATCGAGACGCGCCTTGAAGTTGCGCAATCGCTCCACAGAATTGGCGGCCTGCCTGAGTCCATCAAAGGTAAAGTTGAGCTGCTTCTGATAGGGAACTGACGATAGCAAATAACGGATCGATGACGGCTTGTGTCCCTTCAGAATCAGGTCGCGTGGCGTGTAGAAGTTGCCGAGGCTCTTCGACATCTTCTGGCCTTCGACCAGCAGGAAACGCACGTGCATCCAGTAATTCGCGAAGGACTTGCCGGTAGCTGCTTCCGATTGCGCGATTTCGTTTTCGTGATGCGGGAAGATTAGGTCCTCGCCGCCAAGATGCACGTCCAGCGTGTCACCCAGATACTCCATGGCCATAGCGGAGCACTCGATGTGCCAGCCCGGGCGTCCTGGGCCAATCTCTGTTTCCCACTTCGCCTCGCCTGGCTTCGGAGACTTCCACAAGGCAAAGTCACGGACGCTGTCTTTTTCGTACTCATCCACGTCGACCCGGGCGCCATCGGAGATGGCTGTCATGTCCTTCTTTGAAAGCTTGCCGTATTGCGGGAATCTCGCGATGCGGAAATAGTAGGATCCATCGTCGGTCTTGTAGGCAAAGTCCTTCTTCTGAAGATGCGCAATCAGTGATGCCATTTTGGGAATGTGTTCCGTAGCCCGGGCAATCTGCTCCGGTTTCTCGAGCGAGAGCATCTCCATGTCTTCAAAAAACGCCTGTTCGTACCTTGCTGCATACTCGCGCACACCTAAGCGCTTAGCGGCAGAATTGCGAATGATCTTGTCATCGACGTCAGTGATGTTCATGACATGGTTGAGCGTATATCCGCTCTGCCGGAGGAAGCGGCGGAAGAGATCGACGAAGACAAACGTTCGAAAATTCCCGATATGGCCGTAATCGTAAACCGTAGGCCCGCAAGAGTACATCCGGATGTGTTTCTCTTCGACGGTTTTTAGCTCTTCGACGCGACCTGAAAGTGTGTTGAAAACTTGGAGCGCCATGCGTGAGATGGAGGCTGAGACAGAATCTTCGATTCTAGGGATGATTGCGAGGGAAGGTCAATTCGCGCGGCAGTGTGGTGTTATGCGCAGCGTAGAGACGCATGCTGCGTCTCTACGCTGCAACGTAAGACTCAGATGTCCAGGTTCTTCACATCCAGAGCGTTTTCCTCGATGAACTTGCGGCGCGCTTCCACATCTTCGCCCATCAGCGTGGTGAAGATCGTTTCTGTTTCCGCAATGTCTTCGAGCTTTACTTGCATCAGGCTGCGCACTTCGGGATTCATGGTCGTCTCCCAGAGCTGCGTAGAGGTCATTTCACCGAGGCCTTTATACCGTTGGACGTCGTAGTCTTTCTTGCCCTGGCTCAGCACATAGTCAAACAGCTCACGGGAAGACTGCTTCTCTACTGGCTCGACCGCCACCTTGCGCTTCGCAGTCCCTCTTTCCTGCCTGGCTGTTTCGGCTTCGAGTATTGGCGTTTCACCTTCCGCCTCGCCGGCTGCTTTGGTCTTCTCTGCACGCGGCGCGTGCTCGATGATGAAGGGCGGATCCATGTACGCGGCAATCTGCTTGTACTTGGAGATCATCTGCCGGTACTCGGGAGAGGTGACCAGCTCCCAATTAATCAGCCGCTCGGCGCCGTTGGAATCGACGAAGCTCACCAGCCAAGTATTGTGCTCTTCTTCGTGACGCGTTTCTACCGACTTGAGTCCCATTTCCTTCATCAGTGACTTAATTCGCTTTTCCACTTCTTTGACCTTTGAGGGAACGCTTTTTTCGGAACCCTCAAAATCTGCACGCGAGGTGAAGTCAATCTTCGGCAGCAGCTCGGTAATGCGTTCTTCGCGGAGATGCTTGTTGACCTTGTCGAAGAATCCGAGATACTCGTTAAGCTTGGTCATGAACTTTGTCAGCTCAGGACCTTCGAGCTTAGCTGCGCCTTCGCCGTAACGAATGGTCATGCCATCGGCCGCGCGGCGGACCATTACCTTCACGAACTCGCGATCGTCTTTGATGTACTGCTCGAACTTGCCTTTCTTAATGCGATAGAGCGGTGGCTGCGCAATGTATACGTGGCCACGCTTGATCAGCTCGGTCATGTGGCGGAAGAAGAACGTGAGCAGCAGCGTGCGAATGTGCGATCCGTCCACGTCAGCATCGGTCATGAGGATTACTTTGCCATAGCGAAGCCGTGCAGGATCGAAATCGTCTTTGCCGATCCCGCAACCTAGGGCCGTGATCATGGCGCGGATTTCTTCGTGTCCCAGCATCTTGTCGTAACGTGCCTTCTCGACATTCAGAATCTTGCCTTTCAGCGGCAGAATCGCCTGGAAGCGGCGGTCGCGTCCCTGTTTGGCAGTTCCGCCGGCGGACTCACCTTCCACGAGATAGATTTCGCAACGATCCGCACTGCGCTCCGAACAATCGGCGAGCTTGCCGGGGAGCCCTCCGCCATCGAGCGCGCCTTTACGGCGCGTTAGGTCGCGAGCTTTACGCGCTGCTTCACGCGCGCGGGCGGCTTCAATGGCTTTGTTGATAATGCGGCGCGCAATTGTTGGATTCTGTTCGAGAAAAGCCCCTAGGCGCTCGTTTACAAATGCCTGCACTGTGCCGGCGATATCTGAGTTGAGCTTGCCCTTGGTTTGTCCCTCGAATTGAGGCTGCGAGAGCTTCACGCTGACAACGGCAATGAGTCCTTCGCGCACGTCGTCGCCGGAGAGGCTTTCAGTGTCTTTGAGCAGGGCCAGCTGCTTGCTGCCGCCGGCGTAGTTGATCGTACGCGTTAATGCCGTTCTGAAACCGGAAAGATGTGCACCCCCATCGACCGTGTTGATGTTATTCGCAAAAGAAAAAACTGATTCGGAATAGCCGTCGTTGTATTGCAGCGCGATCTCCATGCCAACTCCATCGCGTTCGGCTTCCATGTAGATTGCTTTGTCGTGAAGGACCTGCTTCCCGCGGTTGAGGTGCTTCACGAATTCGGCGATACCGCCGGTGTATTTGAATTCTGCCTGCTTGGCCTCGCCTGTCTTGGAATCTGTGGCACGCTCGTCCGTTAGCGTGATACTAAGGCCCTTGTTGAGAAACGCGAGCTCGCGAAGACGCTGCGCCAGCGTGTCGTAGTTGTACTCAATACTCGAGAAGATTTCCTTATCGGGTAGGAAGTGCACCTTGGTGCCACGCTTCTTCGTGGTGCCAGTCTTTTTGAACTTCGTCGTTGGCAGTCCCTTTGTGTAACCCTGTTCCCAAACGAAACCGTCGCGCCAGATCTCGAGTTCGAGCTGATGCGAGAGTGCGTTAACGACGCTCACGCCCACGCCATGCAGACCACCTGAGACTTTGTAAGTTGACGAATCGAACTTCCCGCCAGCATGCAGAACCGTAAGTACTACCTGTGCTGCGGGAAGTTTTTCGCCGTGATACTCCATGTCGTCGACTGGAATGCCGCGGCCGTTGTCGACTACGGTGATGGAGTTGTCGATGTGGATCGTGACGTCTATGCGATCAGCATAGCCAGCCAGAGCTTCGTCAACAGAATTGTCGACAACTTCGTAGACGAGATGATGCAGCCCCATCTCTCCCGTAGATCCGATGTACATCGCCGGGCGAAGCCGAACAGCCTCTAATCCTTCGAGAGCCTTGATGGAATCGGCGGTATATTCGCCATTCGTGCCGCCATTGGCCTTTTTGGGCTTCGTTTCCTTGGCTGAGCTCTGCTCTTCTTCCACTATCTCTTGCGACCTGATCGCTGCTTCTTTCACTTGGGGACCCCATCTAAGCTGGTTTTAAGCCCTCTAAATCACGCGCTGAGGAGCGCGCCGAACCCGCTGAAGAGGCGGGAAGTTTGAGCCGGAAAATAGTTGATAATTCAGGGATTTATGGCCTTTTTCGACCTCCTCATTTTAGCATATCTGAGCGCCTGATTTCGAGTCGTAAATCAGCCTTGGGATCGCCCAAAGCCCTCGCCATTTTGTGTTGCAAATTGGAAAAATAGGGCGGAGTTTTCCACAGTTTTCCACAGAAATAACTGTTTTCAAATTCGGCACCTGTTGGTATTGTCCCAAACGAAAGTAACCAGTTACCGGATTACGTTGGTAATGAGGATTACTCATAACTCTTAGGGAGATTCCCATGAAAAAGTCGCTCCGTCTGCTGTTCGCCACTATCGTTATGGCCGCTGCTGTGGCTGCTGCTTCCACGAACAACACGAAGAGCCAGCTGGGAAGTGGCGCTGAACCCGTTCCGATGTGCCCTCCGGGCGTTTGCGCCCTCAACTAGTAACTAGTAGGTACTGGTTACTAACAGACAAGAATTTGGCTTGATGTAGGGCGGGTGAAAGGCTATCCTCCTCGCGAACAGGTGACCTATGCCCGCCCTCTCGCTTCAGTCGATCTTGATCTGGGCTGCCGCTCCAATCCTGCAGTCCTTGTGCATTTTTGCGCTCTATCGACGCAACCTGTTGAACCAATTCAGGTTCTTCGCATCGTTCCTGGCATTCCAAGTAATTAAGAACGGTGTCCTTTTTCTCTGCTACCACTATTCTTCGCAGCAATCGTGGACGTATTACGCGAGTTACTGGGTTGGTACAGCAATGGCGGATATGTTCAAGATCGCAGTTCTGTACGAGATCTTCTGCGCTGCCTTTAAACCGTTCGCCGGTTTACAGGATCTCGCTAAGGTCGTTTTCAAGTGGGCCGCAGCTTCCATCTTGTTGGTTGGATTCCTGGTATTTGTCACCACACCTGCCTCCCAGCCGATCAAATTCAACTGGCTGATTGTCGGCATCTACGACTTCGAGAAGATTGTGCGTCTGATGGAGTGCGCTCTGCTCCTGTTCCTATTCATGGGATCTCAGCACCTCGGCATGTCGAGAAAGAACCGGATATTCGGGTTTGCACTCGGGTTCGGCATTGACGCCTTCTTCCAATTGATTGTTTACAGTGCTGCCGCTACTTCTCACGTGAGTAAGCTCCACATGTGGGGCCAGTTGCCTCCAGTCGTTTACTTTGTGTCGCTTCTGGTTTGGGTGGGTTATCTCGTGCAACCGGAGCCTGCTCCCGAATCGCTGCATATTCCGGTCACTTCACCGCTGTTACGGTGGAACGAAGTTGCACTTGCACTGGGACACAGCGGTGGGCGCGTCGCACTCAACATGCCGACGGAACCATTCATGCCGAGCGTTGAGCGCATGGTTGAGCAGGTTATGCAGAAAGAGATGCTGGTCGAACGTCGCCAGCAGCGCGTCGTTTAGAGGTCCTGAGATTGTCATCAGAGAGGCCGTTCCGTCAGGAACGGCCTTTTCTATTCCAGCTATGCGCCTGTGACCACCATGAGGCTGAATACCGCGCTTGCTGCGATCAGGAAAATCGCGGTTACAGCTACGTGCCGACGAAACCGTGTAGCGCAGAAGTGCGGCCCAAGCAGGTCCGCATAGATTCCACCGACAAAAATAAGCAAAAATGGGATCGCCCAGATACCGGAACTGCCAGCGGCGAATTGTCCCGGCCACCAAGGAATCAGCAGGCTGACTATGAGAGCAGACGCATTCCCAAAATATCGTGCGCGCCTCCAAACCACAAATACAAAAACGCAGCTTACAAAAGCGAGGATCTCAAGGGTGCCCCCCGGGACGGCGAAGAGCGAGGTCATCCTCGCTGTCGTCAAACGGATATATTCCCGGTTTGGGAGAAGAGCAGCGGCCGAGAAATCTTGACTGTTAAGCCCGAAACACAACAGAAAAACAACCGCTCCAATGAAGCTGCTCACTACGAGAATCCCGAGGGTTGCTATTCTTCGCCCAGGAGCCAGATAGAGCATGAATACGGCGGCAAACGCCAAGCCTGCAAGCGCTGCGCTTACGTTCGCGGCGGCGGTTAATCCGATCGCGAGGCCGAAGAGTACAATTCGCGGCCGCCATTTCCGTGGTGGCGCGTACAGCGTATGAGCCACCCCGATCGCCGTATAAACGAGTCCGAAGAGTCCCCACGCCGCGAGAATTCCCGAGTTCACTGTCGCACTCGCCAGCAACATCGCTGCACTAGTGCAGTAGAGACCGAGGGCCACATAACCGCCTTCATTGCCAAAAATGCGGCGCGCCACCCACCACAAAGCAGCCCCGAGCCATGTGCCAAATACCACGAACGGCATTCTCACGAGCCAACGATTGGGAGCGGCATAGATGCTGAATGCCTTTTTGTTTCCAGCCCAGTTCTTCGCAAGCCACGGGAGCAAGCCAGCACATCGTAGTTCCAGAATGCTATCGCCGGGAATCAGAGGGGAACTGCTACCTGCAAGCTGTTGAGAAGACCACAGCGATTGTCCGGCCAGGGCACTGCGCGTTTCCGACATCGTGAGCGGTAAGTGCGAGACGAGCCACAGACATTGAATGATAAAGAGCATCAGCAGTGCCGCGGCTATCTTCTGCGCTTTTTGGATCTTAAACCGCGGTCTGCGGGTCGTCATCGAATTTTTTAATCTATCATGCGATATTGTGACGGCGATTGGCTGATTATCCGAGGGCAAGGGACGCCTGTGCTGAGAAGTGTTCCGCCGCAAACTCGTGCGCCAGTAGTTTCGGATAGGCAGCGGCTGCGATCATCGCCGCATTGTCGGTTGAAAGCACAGGGGATGGAAAGAAAACACTGATGCCCTCTGCCTCCCCGCGTTTGACGAATTCCGTTCGCAGGGTTTCGTTTGAAGCGACACCGCCGCTCACGATGAGAGATTCCACTTCCATGTCCTCAGCCGCTCGCAGAGTTTTCCCAACCAAATCCCTGATGACCGCATCCTGAAAGGACGCAATCAGGTCCAGCGTGAGCTGATCGAGGTGCGGCAGAAAGTCTTCGGGCCGCGGAGTAGAAGCCTTCGCGAGCGCCCGAGCGCGCTTCTCGATTGAGGCCTGCATCGCGTGCATTTCTACAAAACGTAGGACGGCCGTCTTTATGCCGCTGAAAGAGAAGTCATACCGCTGCGTTTGATCTTCTCCGCGAACCCTGCGCTTCTCCTGGGCTTTGATTTGCGATTGGGGCATCGCTATCGCGCAAGGGTTTCCGTGCTTCGCTAATGCCTCGATGATTGGTCCGCCGGGATAGCTCAGTGCGAGGAGCTTTGCCACTTTGTCGAACGCCTCCCCTGCTGCGTCGTCCAGCGTGTGGCCGACGCTGCGATATTGCCAAGTTCCCGCTTTGGAACGATGGACTGCATATAGGTGCGTGTGTCCGCCAGAGACCACAAGCGCAAGCGCCGGCAGAGAGAGGTCTCTGGTAGTGCTCTGCCGATGCTCGAGCAGAACAGCATGGATGTGTCCTTCGAGGTGATTGACGGCTATCACTGGTTTCGAGAGCGCAAATGAAAGCGCTTTGGCGTACGTGATACCTACCAGAAGCGATCCCGCCAATCCCGGACCCTGGGTTACGGCGAGGGCATCTACCTGATCTAGTCTGATTTCGGCACGGCTCAGCGCCTCGCGCACGACCGGAACGATCGCGCGTAGGTGCTCGCGCGAGGCGAGTTCCGGCACTACTCCACCATAAGGCATGTGAGTTGCGATCTGCGAGGCAACTACGTTTGAGAGCACTTGCTCGCCATCGCGCACGATGGCCGCGGCAGTTTCGTCGCACGAGCTCTCAATTCCAAGGATTAGCATCGTCGATTCCTTATGATAAAGGGCAGGAGCTGCGAAAGCAGAGTTGATAATCGTCTAATCGTGAAAACGTCGACACATTCCGCTTTGCAGGGACGAGCCGAGTCAGCGAAAGCCTCGGCCCTTGGGGTTGTACGGCAGCTCCGTGCTCGTGGCAATAGTGCGTACTTTGTTGGCGGGTGCGTGCGCGATCTGCTGCTTGGCCTTCCTCCTCAGGACTACGACATTACTACGAGCGCCCATCCTGAGCAGGTGATGGCACTCTTTCCGAACACTATCGGGGTTGGAGCTCAGTTTGGAGTTGTCCTGGTTGTCGTCGGCGCTGATCATGCCGAAAGCAACCCGATCCACATCGAGGTGGCGACTTACCGGAGCGACGTTGGATACAGCGATGGTCGCCATCCGGACGCAGTTCGATACTCCGAGACTGCGCGCGAGGACGTGCAGCGCAGAGACTTCACTATCAATGGTCTGTTGCTGGATCCCTTAAGCAGCGAGGTTATCGATTACGTTGGCGGACGTTCCGATTTGGAACGTAAGATCATCCGCACGATCGGCGATCCTCGCCAACGCTTTCGTGAGGACAAGCTGCGAATGATGCGCGCGGTAAGATTTGCTGCCCGTCTCGGCTACGAGATCGAACCGAGCACGATGACGGCTATTCAGGAGTTAGCGCGGGGGATTTATCAAGTAAGTCGTGAGCGCATTCGCGACGAACTGGATAAGATGCTCACTGAAGGCCACGCACGCCGCTGCTTTGAGCTGCTCGATGCGACCGGGCTCCTCGTGGAAGTATTGCCTGAGGTAAGCGCCCTTAAAGGTGTGGAGCAGCCGCCACAGTATCACCCTGAGGGAGATGTCTGGATTCATACGTTGATACTTCTGGAGGGCGTAGAGAATGGTTGCTCGAAGTCTCTGGCCTGGGGAGTGCTGCTGCACGATATCGGCAAACCGCCTACGTTTCGCGTCGCACCGGATCGCATTCGTTTCGATCAGCATGCCGAAGTGGGAACCCGGATGGCGGTAGAGATCTGCAGGCGCTTGCGATTCCCGAACGAAGTCACCGAGCAGGTGAGCGCACTGGTTGCGAACCATATGCGCTTCGCTGACGTAGCGAAGATGAAAGAGTCTACGCTTAAGCGATTCATTCGGTTGCCTCATTTCGAAGAGCACCTGGAACTCCATCGCCTAGATTGTTCAGCCAGCCACTGCGACCTCTCGTTATACGAGTTTGTGCGGGAGAAGCTGGAGAACACGCCAGAGGAAGAGATCCGGCCGAGACCACTCATCACAGGGCTGGATCTAATTGAGCAGGGCTGGAAGCCCGGCCCGCAATTTCGCACCGTGCTGCAGGCGGTTGAGGATGCTCAACTTGAAGGAGTGTTGCACACTCGCGAGGAGGCGATGTCGTTCGTGCAGACGAATTTCGAGAAACAGTAAAGCCGAACATGCAAGCAAACAAACTCCTGTGCCAGCAGCTCGTCTTGCATGCGCTAAATGCAAGCAATCGAGAGCTCTTGATCGAAATCACATTTCGTCCGTTACGAACTTGTAACAGCAGCTTTCAATTTTCATGCCTACGATTGAGTGACTTGGTAACTCGCTGGTGCCAACTCTCATCCGAATCAACGAATCATCAACACTTCCAATGTCTTCGGGGTAACGTTCATCATGCAGATGATCAGACAAGCGCGCAGACTCATGTATTCGTGGGTAAGGACATGGAGCCAGATTCTCCTGGGTGAGTTGATTGCACTGAGCCAGCCAAGGAGCGAATTCAGAAGATAAAACAGGGGTACAGAGGAAAAGGCCGCTCACAAGCTGAGCGGCCTTTATGCTTTCAGAGAAGGCTGCAGTCTTACTTAAATCGCTGGTTAACTCCATCCCAATTCACGACGTTCCACCAGGCTGCCAAGTAGTCGGGACGCCGGTTCTGATACTTTAAGTAATACGCGTGCTCCCAGACGTCATTTCCCATAATGGCATGATGACCATCCACAATGGGATTATCCTGATTGGCCGTGGAAATGATTTCCAGCTTCCCGGCTTTACTGCGTACCAGCCACACCCATCCGCTGCCAAAGCGCTTAACTCCGGCGTCATTAAATTGCTTTTGGAAGTCTTCAAAACTGCCGAATGTTTTCTTGATCTCCTCGCCAATGCGGCCTGTAGGAGGACCTCCGCCTTTCTGCTTCATGATCTGCCAGAACATCGTGTGATTCATGTGTCCACCGGCATTGTTGCGAACAGCGGCGCGAATATCTTCAGGAAGACTGTTGATGTCGCGCAGTAAATCTTCAATACTCTTGTTGCCAAGGTGCGGATGTTTCTCCAGCGCAGCGTTCAAATTGTTCACGTAAGCGGCATGATGTTTATCGTGATGCAGAGTCATGGTTTGGGCGTCTATGGTAGGCTCCAGCGCGGAATAGTCGTATGGAAGCGGCGGAAGTGAGTGCGCCACGGCTTTCTCCTTTATTTAACAAGTTCAGCCCGCGAAGGCCAACCGGCGATGATAAATCAATCGCAGAGTTGTCGTGCAGGTTTGGGTCGTGTTCAAGCTGCCTTATTGAGACGAGGCAACACTGCACCGATGCTCACAAGATCTTCAAGGATTCGGTTTGTTTCCGCTTGTGAGGCACCAGCACACTCGGCGATCTCCGCAGGCTGACGAGATCCATTTACCGCATGCATCACTGCGCACGCGAGGGCATCGAGCTGGACGACATAGATTGTGCCATGATGAGTTCTCGAAAACAGCAGCGTCGTTGAGACGAGTCGCGTAATTTCTGGAACCCGTCTTTTCCTCAGACTCTCAAATATCTCGGGAAGAGAAAACTGAAATTCGCGAATCACAGTTGACAGGCTGCGCTGCGGAAAGCTGCTCGCCGGAGTCGGTTCAGAAGCAGCAAGCTGTACAAAGAATGCGAACTCGTATTGCAGCAGCTCGGTCCACCAACCCTCGGATCGTTTTCCTTCGAATTCCGAGAGCACAAGGTCACCGACCGCTCTCGCTGTGACGAGCGATCCTAAAACACAGCTCTTCAGGATGAGATCAAAAGCTGGAGTTTCCATGAGGTTTGCCGGGGCGTGTTCGGATCCGAGCAAACGTGCCGAGTACCGAAATCCCCGATGAAGACGATCGCGGTAATACCGTCGCGCGAGAAAGCGCGAGAAGCGTTCTGCGCGCTCGGCTTCGTTCGCATCCAGGAAATCGACATCGTTGCTGCCAGATCGCAAGCCGGCATCGGTCAGATAGTGGATAACCTGATCCTGAAGATGGCGATCCGACGATTGACCGAATCCACGCTGCGTCGAAGACATGATTAGCTCGCTGCGGCAGTCGTAGTGAAGGCAGCCCGCGTGCGACACATGCTGTCCTCAAGTTGAGCGGCAGTTACCGTTGGAGAGAAGACGTCGACGGTCACAGCACGCAAATCGGGGGCACGCTCGGCGACCCAGCACGCAACGTCGAGAATCTCATCTGTTGGCGGAGTCGGCGCAATCCACGGGCCCTGCAAGTCACTGTTGTACTCGACGCCAGCGACGTGAATCTCAACCACACGATCCAGAGGGAAATCTTCTAGATATTGTCGAGGATCCGCGCCCCGATAGTTGGCGGCCAGCCATGTGTGCGGTACGTCGATAAGGAATCCACAACCGGTTTGTTCAAAGAATCGCCGCAGAAATTCAGCCTCGCTCATCTGCGCGCGCCGCACCGAAAAGAAACCGGGAATGTTTTCCATCACGAGAGGCGCGCTGACTGCGTCGCGCAGGATGAAAGCGTTTTCGCAAAAACGCTGCAGAAATTCTTCTGTATAGAGCGGAGGAAAAACATAATCGAGCGATCGCGCTCGCTCCTCCGTGTGCAGACATTGGAAGTGCTCGGCAATCCATGGGCCCTGGTAGCGCTGCTGCAGCTCACGCGCGCGCGCGAGTGCAAATTCGCTGAGCGGATCGGAAAGCTGTCCTAGATAGTCGTGCAGCAGGAGCGGGAATTGTCGCTGAATTTCCGGAAAGAATTCATCCTCCGCAGCCGGCGGATCTGCCATCGAAAGATGATCGATTAGCTCAAGATGATCCAGCGTAAATTGCGCAAGATGTGGATTGTAGAAGGTGCCGATCGAGAGCCGGTTTTGAGGAATTTGTGGCATGTGCACTCAGCAACCTAGAGACGCAGTCCGCCGCCACGGCGGACAGCGTCTCTAGCATGCGCTCAATCAGTGGCAGGTGGGAGCGACCTCAGTGCTCTCAACCAGCTTTAGGCCGTTGTGACAGGTCGGGGCCACCTCGGCGGTCTCAACCAGTCTTAAATTGGAGTGACTTGTCGGAGCTACTTCGCTGATCTCGATAATCTTCATTCAGTTTCTCCTTGTAATTCTCCGAATTGTGTTACAGCCAGTGACTAGATGCTTCAGAAGTCCAAACCGGTGTGCGAAATTCTCTCAGAGCGGCCGAATTTGGGCAAATTGAGCAGTTTTTACATCCCTGACTGGGATTGGCGGGATCTGGCGCCCGATACAATGCGGTTGAGATGGCTTCCAATTCGGCACCCGGTCCAACGAAATTGCCTTTCTATACCATCGTGCTGCTGCGCGAGCAGGAAATTGCTGAACAACTACAAATCGCCTTTCAGCAGCGATATCTGCCGGAGCACCTGTTTTACTGGCTGCCATCGTCGGTTCAGGCGTGGGTCGATCTGTGCCGTTCAACCGAATATGTAAACGCGAGTCGCGCACTCGAGGTGCTGAATCTGGCGGCTAGTGACCTGGGCCGACAGCTTCCTCACATTCGCACGCTCTGCGGTCTCGGATGCGGCGAGGGAAGCAAGGATCGCGTCTTGCTTGAGCAATTCGCCAACCAGGGCTATCTATTGAATTACGTGGCTGCCGATTTCAGTCAGCCGTTGCTCGAACTTGCTGCCGATCAGGTGGACGGAATTGTCCAGTCAAGTCTCGGCTGCAAGCTCGATATTTTCGATGAAGGCCATTTAGCTGCGGCGGTCGGCGCCGCCGAGAGCTTCGAGGGGCCCGTTTTGCTCTCAGTTTTGGGTAACACTCTTGGAGCATTCGATCCACACAACTTTCCCCGACGTCTGCGAACTCATATGCGCAGCCAGGACCGGTTCCTCTTTGATGGCGAGATGTTCAACGAGCAAACGCTTGCAGGCTACGATAATCCGACCAACCGGCGTTTTGCGTGGGGCCCGCTCACTGGAGTTGGCATTACGGAAAACGACGGCAAGCTGGAATTTTCTACTGCGGCAGCAGGTGACGGTCTGTTCGCAGTTACAAAGCATTTCACCGCGACCCGCGATCTGCGTGTAAACATCGGTGCTCATATCATTGAGATTCCCGAAGGAGAGACGCTGAGGATGAGCAGCTCGATCAAGTACGCGAATCGAGATGGTCTTCTCAGTTTAGTTGGGGACGCAGGATTCCGGATTGAATCTCAATGGGAGAGCCGCGATGGAAATTTCATACTCGCGTGCGCAGTGCGCTCTTAGACTTGCGGCAAAGGCAGCCTCGGCTGTCTGCTCTAACGAAGACGGCCGAGGCTGCTGTACCGCAGAGTTTGGTTCGACTTCTTTATTTTTGAGGACTAGTTGAAGATTCTAGCCAGCCCAGCGGCGGAAAATCAGCGAGCCATTAGTCCCGCCGAATCCAAACGAGTTCGAGAGCGCGATATTGACTTCGGCTTTGCGCGACTTATTCGGGATGTAATCCAAATCGCATTCCGGATCTGGATTGTCGAGATTAATCGTCGGTGGAAGCATCTGGTCGCGTAATGCCAAAACGGTAATTCCCGCTTCGAGGCCGCCGGCCCCCCCGAGCAGATGTCCGGTCATGGATTTGGTGGAGCTTACGGCAAGGCCGTTGCTGGCATGTTCTCCGAAAGCGTGCTTGATGGCTTTGGTTTCGAGCACGTCTCCCAATGGGGTCGAAGTGCCGTGCACGTTGATGTAATCCACCTGCTCCGGTTTGAGCTTGGCGTCGCGCAGCGCATTCAGCATCACGCGATACCCGCCTTCGCCTTCTTCGGCAGGTTGAGTGATGTGGTATGCGTCAGCGCTCATGCCGTAGCCGATTATTTCGGCCATGAGAGTCGCTCCACGTCGGCGGGCGAACTCCAGGTCCTCGAGAATCAGGATGCCTGCACCCTCACCAATCACGAAACCGTCGCGATCGATATCGAACGGCCGGCTTGCCTTTTCTGGACAATCATTTCGCGTAGAGAGTGCGCGCATAGCCGCAAACCCGCCAACGCCCATCGGAGTTATCGCAGCTTCGGTACCGCCGGCGATCATCACGTCCGCGTCGCCACGCGCGATGATTTTGTATGCGTCGCCTATCGAATGTGCGCTCGTCGTGCAGGCCGTGGCTGTCGCCTCGTTCGGCCCCTTGGCGTTGTAGCGAATGCTCACATGTCCAGCAGCAAGATTGATGATCGCCGCGGGAATGAAAAATGGCGAGATCTTGCGCGGACCGCCCTTGAGCAGGTTCGAGTGCTCGCGCTCGATGATGTCAAATCCGCCAATGCCGGAGCCGATGTGTACGCCTACGCGCTCGGCAATATCAGATGTGATATTTAAGCCCGACATCTTTACCGCTTCATCTGTAGCCGCCATGCACAGATGAATGAACCGGCCCATTTTGCGGGCCTCTTTTTTCTCGATGAAATTTAGTGGATCGAAGTTCTTGACCTCGGCGGCGATGGTGCAGGCGTACCCGCTGGTATCAAAACCGGTGATGGTCGCAACGCCGCTCTTGCCTGCCAGTAGATTCGTCCAAGCCTCCGCACTGGTGTTGCCCACCGCGCAAATCAGGCCCAATCCAGTGACGACGACCCTACGACTCAAGCTTACTTGCCACCTTTCGCGTGGGCGTTTATGTAGTCGATGGCGTTCTTTACCGTCTTGATCTTCTCAGCCTCCTCGTCAGGAATTTCAATGTCGAAGGCCTCTTCGAATGCCATCACGAGTTCGACAGTATCGAGCGAGTCGGCGCCAAGGTCGTCCACGAACGACGCGTTGGGGGTGACTTCACCTTCATCGACGCCAAGTTGCTCCACAATAATCTGCTTAACCTTCTCGTCTACTGCGGCCATTCGCGTTCCTCGCTCTTCTGGGATGTGACTGCAACCGCTACCACTTTTTGTTGGATTTCTTTTTCTCCTGCTCTATTTTTAACCGATCAATCAGCTGTATGGCCATGATCCATGCTTCGGACGGTTTCTATCTGATCGTCAGGAATTTCTATGTCGAAAGCCATCATCAACTTCAAACTTGAGGCCATCGAGAGAATCGTTCATCCGAATCGATTCCTATTGCTTGGCTATTTTGGAATTTTTCTCAATGTAGCTGACGGCGTCCTGCACAGTCTTGATCTTCTCGGCTTCTTCGTCCGGAATTTCGAGATCGAAAGCTTCCTCGAAGGCCATGATAAGTTCTACGCGGTCAAGCGAATCGGCGCCGAGATCGTCGACGAAAGATGCACTGGGTGTAACCTCGCCCTCTTCCACGCTGAGCTGGTCCACAATGATCTGCTTAACTTTATCTTGTACCCCAGGCATGCGAACTCCTCCTGTGTGCGCAACGTGCACATCACAAACTCCTCAGTCTATATGGCGCTGGGAAAAGCGCGCAAGACGAGGGCTATTTCACGGATGCGGAGGAACGGAGGAACGCAAGAGATGTAGGTTCAGGAAATCTGTCCGGGGGAGCCGCTCTCGAAAATTCTGCGGCTGCCATTCGAAACCGGCAGTTCTCCGTGCCTCCGTGTCTCCAGGGTGAAAAAAATTACCGGCTACCGGACTGCGGCGCGGGTGGCACCCCGCCGTACTGATCCCGCAAATGCGTCTGACGGTTCTCCATGGGAATGCTCCTGCCTTCGATGAAAACTTGTTTAACGTCGGTCTTCACATCCAGCGGATCGCCGTTGGCGATCACCACGTTTGCCGTCTTGCCTAGATCGAGCGAGCCCAGCCTATCCGAGACACCCCATATTTCTGCGGGATTAATTGTCACCGCTTTTAACGCTTCCTCATAGGGCAGACCAAAAGCCACTGAGTAACCAGCTGCATACGGCAAATTGCGATTATGTTCCACGCGATAGGAGGCAAAGGCGATCTTTACTCCCCGCTTAGCCAACTCCGCGGGCAATGAGTACACAGCGTCGTAGCGCTCGTCGCCGCGAGGAAAGTCGTAAATGGGACCAACAATCACCGGTACCTTCCAAGATGCGATCTCGTCCAGAATCTGCTGCGAATGTGTCACATGGTTCAGCACCACCTTGAGGTTGAACTCTTTGGCCAGACGCATGGCGTTTTCCAAGTCGTAGCCATCTCTTGCGCCGATGACGACGGGCTTTTGACCATGCAGATAGGGGAGCACAGCTTCTAGTTTGAGATCGCGCTTCTGACGCTCGCCTCCTCCACCGCGAGTTGCTCCTCCGCTACTGTCCGGCTTCCGATTCTCCGCCGACTTCAGCTTGGCTTCGTAATCCTGAGCGTCCATGAACGCCTGGCGCAACTGCGTCGTCAGTCCCATTCTGGTCGAGGGGAAACGGCCGCTGATACCTCCTCCACCGCCCTCCCCGCGTCCGCCGCGCCGGCGCTGGTCGCCGGAAAAGTTCAATGCCAGTGCAATGTCGCGAACCAGGATCATTTGATCGCGGTCCTTGCCATCGAGCTGAATGAAAATATCTTGCCCGGGGAGACTGTCTTCGGTTCCAGGAGCGACGATGGCATTCGTGATGCCATTTACACGCACCACAGGAATTCGCTGAGTTTCAGAATGGAACGCATCGGCGACGTGCATGTGCGGCATGATCTCGTCGCTCGGCTCGTTCATGTCGTTGCTCATCTGGTCGGCTTCGACTTCCACCAGTCCTAGATTGGTTTCCGAGTCGATGAGTCCGGGGTAGACGGTCATTCCGGTAGCGTCTACAACGGTCGCGCCGCGTGGAATGGCAGTTCCCGCTGGACCGACGGCAGTAATCTTCCCATCCTGCATCACAACCACGCCGTTCTCAATGACCCCGTGAGTGATGGTCAGCAGTTTGCCCCCGCGGATGGCGACGGGACCGGTGGCCTCAGCTTGTGAAGTGGCCATCTTTATTTTCTGTTTCGAAGCCTGCGCGAAGGACAGGCTCGCGGACAGTGCGACCACGAGTATTGATAACCATAGAAACTTAGGGAAGGGCAGCGCTTCAAGCCGTGCCATCCAACGCGCGCGAATGGATCCGGCTTTAGCCAGTGAGGTTATGTTTCTATCCGCCGCCGAAGACCTCGGGAGCCGAAGCGCAGTTATGTTTGGTTCTTCAACGCCACCGTCATAACCCGTGCTCCTCCCTGAAGCTGGTTCCCGGGAGACCCCTCTGATTCTTTTTAAGAAAATTGAATCATTCGTCGCCGTCATCAGTGCACCTCCGCTATGCCCATCTCGTCCAATTCATTGCCATCAAAATCCGAGCCTGACATCGGCGCATCTTTCCAGTGCGTCAGTCCCAGACCGGGAAGCGAATTGTCAAAGTAGACTTCGCCGTCGATGATCGTCTTCTCCACTTTGGCGTAGCTGGAGAGCGGATCTTTGTCCCAGATGCTCATGTCGCCGTCTTTGCCCACGTCAAGCGATCCCACGCGATCGTCCACACCGATGATCCATGCGGGATTCAGCGTGATCATCTTTAGCGCCTCTTCCTGCGTTGCTCCGCCGTAACGGATCACTTTGCCGGCATCCTGGTTCAGGCGGCGAACCACATCGTTCGAGTCGCTCTTGAGGGCAACGCGCACTCCGTGACGTGACGACATCACTGCGTTCCAAGGCTGCGCGTCCCAAGCTTCATCTTTGAAGCCCCACCAATCCGGCCAGGTTGCGATCGCGATTCCTTCCGCAGCGATTTTGTCCGCAACTTTGTAGGCCTCGAGAGCATGGTGGAAGGCGCGGATCTTGTATCCGAACTCGCGCGCCATCGCCATCTCAGTTAGAAATTCATCGGCACGGTAGCAATGAATCTGGACCAGGAGCCTGCCCCGCAGAACATCGGCCAAAGCTTCTAGCTTTAGATCCCGTTTTGGAGCACGGGCTTCTTTCTCACCTTTCTGAATCTTGGCGTTGTAATCATCCCAATCGCGCATGTACTCCTTGGCCTGCTGCAGCGCCTCACGCTGCACCTCGAAGTTGCCCATGCGGGTGGAAGGCGCCTGATTACGCGATCCATAGACGCGCTTAGGATTTTCGCCGCTCGCGAACTTGATCGAGCGCGGAGCATTCGGGAAGAGCATCTGATCGCGGCTCAGGCCAAACTTGTTCTTGATGACCACCGCCTGCCCGCCAATCATGTTGGCCGATCCGTGAAGCAGCAAGAGCGATGTCACTCCACCGGCCAGCGCGTGATACAGGCCTTTGTCGGTGTTGACGAAGGCATCGAGCATGTTCATCGCTGGCGTAATCGGGCTGCTGGCTTCGTTCACGTCGCCATCGAGAGCAAGGTGCGAATGGCAGTCGATCACGCCTGGCATTACGAACTTGCGCGCGGCATCAATGACCGTCGCTCCAGCAGGAGCGGCAATGTTTGTTCCTATTTGGGCAATCTTCCCATTGTGGACGAGCACACTGCCGTTCTGGATCACTCCATGAGTGACCGTCAATACAGTGCCGTTCTTGATGAGCAGATCAGGTTGCGGACTAGCAGGCTGTGCTGCCGGTGCCTGCGTAGCTCCAGGATTCTGCGAATCAGCGGAACCCTGCGCAGCAGCTGCATAAGTGAATACGAGCGCAATGAGACCCAGGCGTGACGCCCAGGAAAAGATTGCCATCGCGATTCTCCTTGATGACTTGTGAGGATTGGAATTAGACGACGAAGACACAGCAGGGTAAATGGACAAAGCGGCGATTAGCAAGAAGCGATTAGCAATTAGCTTTCGAAGAATCTGGCTTTTCTTGTAGCCAGTCGCTAATTGCTAATTGCTGCTTTATCCTTCCCGCTATGCGCGCGGTTGTTCAGCGAGTCACTCAAGCCTCAGTTACGGTGAACAACTCGATTGTTGGGACAATTGGCCTCGGGCTGCTCGTGCTGCTTGGTATCGGCAAATGCGATACATCCACTTCAGCTGACTACATGATCGATAAGTTGCTCGGCCTTCGCATATTTGAGGATCATGACTCCAAGATGAACTTTAACGTGCGCGAGGTCGGGGGAGCCGTGCTCGTCGTTCCACAGTTCACTCTCTTCGGCGATGTGCGTCGGGGAAAGCGCCCTTCCTTCGACGATGCCGCCCGTCCGGAACAAGCTCGTACTCTTTACGAATATGTGGTTAAGCAAATTCGGGAACAGGGGATCGATTGCGGCACTGGAGAGTTTCAGGCAATGATGCAGGTCTCTCTCGTTAATGATGGTCCGGTGACGATTCTGATCGACTCCGAAAAAGCTTTTTAATCCGCTAATGAACCGGCGCACTCGGTTCAATCCTGCCCAGTTTGTTAAATTGGAATTACTATGCGTAAGCTCTGGGAGAAATGGATGTTTGCGTGGGAGACCCATCTCACCACGCGCGACAGCAATCGCATCGTGCGTCCCCTGGAGTGGGGCATTGAGTGGACGCGGCAATGGCCGCAGGTAAACGGTAACTTTCCCGCCTCGCCTTCCGAAGATGACAACGCTCGAGCCCAGAGCTACTTTACCGAGTTGAATCGACGGATCGTAAGCGACAGCGATCGGTTTTTCAGTTATCAGACTCCCAGCGATTTCTATCTTGAAGAGCGGTTGCCGAAGCTCTTTCCCACCAACATGCGGCAGCAGAGGCAACTCGAGAAGCTTGAGAATATGTCGCGCACAGGCAAATTGCGTCCGGCACAGTTTTTGAGATTCACATCGCCGGTCCGTACACCCTATCCCGAAAATGACGTCGTCAATGCTCGCTGGTTTCCGGCATTCGATCGTAAAGGCAATCCCAGCAAAAAGGCGGTTATCGTCCTCCCACAATGGAACGCGGATGCTTTCAGCCACAACGCGCTGTGCGCGATCATGAATCTCTATGGAGTCTCAGCGCTCCGTCTTAGTAAGCCCTACCATGACATTCGCCGGCCCGCAGAGATCGAACGCAGCGACTACGCTGTTTCTGCGAACATCGGGCGCACGCTCGATTCGTGCCGTCAAGGAGTGATCGACATTCGGTGCTGCCTCGACTGGCTGGAGATGCAGGGCTGCCAGCGTTTCGGTATCCTCGGAACAAGCCTGGGATCGTGTTATGCGTTCATTGCCAGCGCGCACGATGCGCGGCTCCAAGTCAATGCCTTCAACCACGCTTCCACATACTTTGGCGATGTTGTCTGGACAGGACAATCCACGCGTCACATCCGCGCGGCTCTCGAGGATGTAATCGACCTCGAACGGCTGCGACAGCTCTGGCTAGCGATTAGTCCGGTTGCCTACATGAAAAAGTTCGCCGCACATCGCAAAAAAGTGCTCGTGGTCTATGCAAAATACGACCTGACGTTCTTGCGCGAGCTCTCAGAGCAGGTTGTGAAGCTTTTCCGCGACTATCAGGTCGATTTCAAAGCCGTAGCACTGCCCTGCGGCCATTACACGGTGGGAGAGATTCCGTTCAAGTTCCTCGACGGCTGGCATCTTGGTTGGTTCATCTATTCGGCCTTTAAGCAGCTGCAAGCCCAGCCATTAAGCTCCTAAGTTGCTAATCTTCTGAGCTCCTTCTGAGAGCACTTCACGTCCTCCCAAAGAATTCGGCTTCACGGACTACTGACCAAAAGGGCAGCAGACAATCAAAGCGCTGCTGCAAGAAATTCACTGCTAATTCACTGTTGTTCACTGCTCCCAAAATCGAGTTTCGCGGATTCTGGGCAGAATTCGATAACGTTCAGGTGAGATCCGGAAAAATTCACTGTTATTTTCGCTGTTCTTTCAGGTTGTGCCGTTGCAATGATAACGCGAACGAACGATCAGAAAACGCAGGATCAGCTCAGCAGCTCAGAAGCTGAGCAGCTCCGAAGGCTTCTTACAACTTCACTTTTTGCGGTCTCATCCGATTAAATTCGCACGCCATGGAGGGGAACCATGAAGCAGGCATGGGCATTTGCATTGGGAGCGCTGGGGCTGCTCGCGTTCGCCAATTACCGAAAATCCGGAACTCGGCACAAAGCTGAGCGCATCATTGAGCAGCCGAAGCCGCGGCGAGCGCGCAAGATGCGCCTGCGTCATCGAACGGTGGACGGATTACTCGACCTAAATTCCGCCACTTTGCTGGAACTTAAGGAACTTAGTGGAATTGGGGACGTCCTCGCCAACCGTATTGTCGACAACCGACCATATCTCACGAAAATAGATCTAGTCGGCCGCCGCATCATTCCTGAGGCGGTCTACGAGACGATCAAACATTCGATTACGGTCAAGCACGCGGCCTAGCAAGTCCAATTCGAGCCGGGGAGCGGTCGAGCGCGGTCGGTTCTCGGCTCTTGCCAGCCGGTCTAGAGGTATCCCAGTCGGGCTAGTCCGTTGGTAACTAAGCGATAACCCTCGCCACCTACTCAGGTACCCTTTTCATTGACTTAGCGCTTGGGACACAGTACTTTTCCACCACAGCACCCGTACGTTTTCCCGACTAGTACAAAGGACGCTTTTGTGGGTATCAAGATATTACTCGCCGATGACAGTGTCACCGCCCAGAACATGGGCAAGAAGATTCTGAGCGAAGCCGGCCACGATGTAGTCACTGTCAGCAACGGCGCAGCCGCCGCCAAGAAGATCGCGGAGGTCAAACCCGAACTCGTCCTGCTCGATGTTTTTATGCCTGGTTACAGCGGCCTGGAGCTCTGCGAGAAGCTCCGCAATTCTATCGAGACCGCCAAGCTTCCAGTACTGCTAACCGTCGGACGCATGGAGCCCTACAGTCCGCAGGATGGTGCTCGCGTCAAAGCCGACGGCGTAATCGTGAAGCCGTTCGAGGCCACAGATCTCACCGCCGCAGTTGAACGCTTTGCCCAGAAGGCCAAAGCGGCTCAGGATGAGCCACCTCCACGTCCCTACGCAAAGACCATAAAGATCGCGGCTCCTCCGGGATCGAGAGATGAGACCGGGAGAGAGAGCCAGAAGATTGCAATCGCGACGGGTGCGGGCGAGCAGCGAGTGTACGAGCAGACGATGCGTCTCGACGCCGCTCAGATCGCGGCTCTGCTCAACACAGCGACGCCGAAGAAGGAAGAACCCAAGAAAGAAGATCCGATCACGGCGAACATTCCAGCAGAACAATTGAGCGCCGCCGGGACGCCGGCTCTCGCCGCTGAAGAGTTCCGAATTGAGCCTGCGGCGACTGCGGATTTCGCCAAGGCAGAGGCAAGCACGCCATTCTTGGGAAACGAGCTGCTGCCTGAAAGGCACGCTGGCGCACCGCTGCCCCCACAAATTCCGTCTTACATGGCTCAGTATCTGGATCAATCGGCTGAAGATGCCGATACTGCTGTTACAGCGCGTCCGGCTGTAGGCCCTTCCGCTGAGTTCGACGCGGAAAAGACGATCGTAGTGCAAAGGGCTCCTACTCCGGGTTCCGGCTTCCCTGGAATCGAACAATCGTCGCCTACGATTCCCATTTCGGGCGAATTGCTTTCGCACCGTTTTCCTGGCGCGCCTCAGCCTCCGGTCGCATTGGTCGAGGGCTTGGAGCTGACTTCTGCTCCTCCGGTTCCCGATGTTGCCATACCACGGGAGAGCGCACTCGAAACGATGCAGAGCGCCGAGACTCCGACAATTATCCTGAAGGATCCGGCGCTGGTCACCGATCCGCATCGTGCCACTATGGATTTTCCGACGCAGTTCGGAACCGCTGATGCTCCGGTAGCGGATCTGACGATTCCAGCCGGAGCCGCCACCGCACCGATCGACGACTTCGAGGCGCGCCTACAGGCAGCGATGTCGAGCTACGAGCAGCGATCAGCGGATCTGCCGCTGCCAACTCCGTTGACTAATACGCCGCCGGGTCTGCATGCCGCGCCCGGAACCGATCTGCCAATTCCCGCTGAAACGCACGTGGAATTCATTCCAGAGTTGCCGGTCCCGATGCAGGCCGGCTCGCTTGAGGAAGAAGACGAGCCGTTCTTCGCCACGGCTCCGATTGGATCGACGGACCTTGCCCTTCCCGAGCCTACGCCAGCAGTAGAAGCGCCAGCTGAAGTCGTGGCCTCGGCTGAAGTTGTAGCCTCGAATGTAGTCGAGTTTCCTGCGTCTGCAATGGCTTCCGCCATCAGCGAGTCTCAATACGAAAAGGCTATCGAGGAGGCTGCAGCGGCCGTCGATGCGCATGCTCCTGAATTGACTGCGATCGCCAGCCAACACCCTGCGCCTTCGGAGACGCTTGAAACAGCCGAGGTCGTGCCGATGGCGATGGCCACAGCCGCCGCTGCTTCCGCGCCGGTAGTTGTGCCTTCGCATTCCAATCACGAAGCTGAAACGGAACTGGCTCGTGCACTTAAGGCTACCCTGGGCGAATCAGCCGTTGGTGAGGCCGCCCCCATTGGAGAATCCGAGGTTGAGCAAGCGCACTCGGCTAAAGATGCAAATCGTGTTGCTGCAGCCGTCGAGAGAGTCATGCAGCGCGAGCTTCCCGGCCTGATTTGGAAGATCATGGCAGAGCTCGATCTCACCAAGCGCTAAACCCACATTCCGTGACGGAACTTCATCCGATTCTGCCATTCGGCGTAAATTGTCTCATGCCCTAAGCAAGTGCACCCATTGCGAGAGAACCTCGTTTTGTAACATACTCTTCGGCGTTCCCCGGGAGGCCTTGCCCCGCTATGCTTCTCGTCGCCATCACCGTCTTTCCCTTTCTCTGCGCCTTGATTCTTTTCACGTACTTTTTCGGCAAGTTTGCCGGAAAATCGGACACGCCGGAGATCGCCGGCGCGATGCATCAGATGAATCAGGCCAGGATCATTCCTTTCCGGGAACCGCAGCCTGATAATGCGAGAGCCAGGGCTGCTGGAGCCTAGCCGTAGCGATAAGCCCCGGTTACGCCTAATATGATGGCGACGTTGTGTCGCTGATTGCGTGGCTAAAGTCTCCTCCATCTACTGCTCCTCGTGCGGCACGGAGATCAACTCTGGCGCAAGGTTCTGCCCCTCGTGTGGCACGGCGCAATCGCCAAGTTCCGACCCGTTGGCCACGGCTACTTCCACTCCGGCTTCATTTGGCAATGCAAAGCAGATAAGCCGGAGCACGCCTCGCTCCTCTTCATCGAGCAGTTCGATTTCACAGGGCCGCTTCTTGCCGGGAACGCTGCTCACCTCCCGTTATCGCATCATCGCGTTGCTTGGCCGCGGAGGTATGGGCGAGGTCTACCGTGCCGATGATCTGACACTCGCTCAGCCGGTTGCTTTGAAATTCCTTCCCGAAGCTGTCACGAATGATCCCGCGTCGCTGGAACGCTTTCGCAACGAAGTGCGGATCGCTCGCCGCATCTCGCATCCGAATGTCTGCCGCATTTACGATATATGTGAAGCAGACGGACTCACCTTCCTGTCAATGGAGTACGTCGATGGCGAGGATCTTGGTTCGCTGCTCCGCCGTATCGGACGCCTGCCTGGTGATAAGGCTCTGGAAATTGCGCGCAAGCTCTGCGCCGGTCTGGCCGCTGCGCACGACAAAGGTGTCCTCCATCGCGACCTGAAGCCTGCCAACATTATGCTCAACAGCCAGGGCGAAGTTGCGATCATGGATTTTGGGCTGGCTGAATTTGCCGAACTCATCACCGAGCACCAGGTCCGTCATGGAACTCCGGCATACATGGCTCCGGAGCAACTCGCGGGTAAGGAAGTCACGCTCAAGAGCGACATCTATTCACTAGGGCTAGTGCTCTACGAAATCTTCACGGGTAAACGCGCGTTTCAAGCAGACACGCTCGCGGAAATTGTTCGCACGCGAAGCGAGACTCCAACACCAGCAAGCCCGTCAAGTCTGGTGCGCGATCTCGACCCGGGCGTAGAGCGCGTCATATTGCGCTGTCTCGAGCCCGAGCCCGCAATGCGTCCGGTTACCGTGTTGAGCGTTGCAGCCGCGCTACCCGGCGGCGATCCACTCGCTGCTGCGCTTGCCGCAGGCGAAACACCGTCGCCGCAGATGGTGGCCGCCGCAGGTGAAGTCGAAGGACTCGCACCGCGGATTGCCGTGACCTGTCTCGCTGTACTGCTATTTGGAGTGATTCTCAGCTACTTTCTGGGTGTTCGCATAAGCATTTACGACAAGATGCGAACCGAGCAATCCCCCGAAGTGCTCACGCATCGTGCACAGGAGATCGCTGCCAGTGCCGGCTACACGACTCCACCGGCGGATACCGCCTACGGATTCGACAATGACGATCAATATGAGCAATATGCGAAGCAAAACGACAAGCCAGTTCCCAATTGGGATGACCTGCTGAAAAAGAGCCCTCCAATCCTGCGGTTCTGGTACCGCAGCAGTCCTCAGCTTATGGTTGCAACGGATTACAGAGAGAGTTCTCTGACTCCTGGAATCGTTACGGAAAACGATCCGCCGTTCACGGCCCCAGGCATGGTCTCGATCATTCTCGATCTGGACGGCAGACTGATTTCATTCGAAAGCATTCCTCCGCAGCGGGAAGACAGACCGGAAGGAATAAAGCCAGTGGATTGGAGTCCGCTGTTTGCCGCGGCTGGGCTCGATCCTAAAGCGCTCATATCCTCCCAGCCAATTTGGAACTCTCTCGCAAGCTCGGATACCAGGGCTGCCTGGACCGGAACCTGGCCGGGCAGCACGCGTCCACTGCGACTGGAAGCTGCCGCTCTGCATGGGAAGCCGGTATCGTTTTCGCTCTTCGGACCGTGGACGCCGGCATGGCGCCAGAATCCAGACCAGAGCACGAAGGCACAACAGGCCGGTGCCATTATTCTGGTTATTGTCGCCTGCACGGTGATGTTGGGAGCGATCTTCTTCGCTTACCGCAACTACCAGGTAAGGAGAACCGATCCTCGGGGTGCGCTCCGCCTTGTGTTGTTTGTCTTCGCGGTGCAAATGGCGCTGTGGATTTTTCGAGCGCATTTCACAATGAGCATCTCCACCTTCGGCGGCATCGTGATTGCGATCAGCACATCTCTTTTCTGGGGCGTGATGGTTGCGCTCGTGTATCTCGCATTGGAGCCATATGTCCGCCGCCGTTGGCCCCATAGCATCATCTCCTGGAGCAGGCTGCTTCTGGGCCGTTGGCGCGATCCGCTGGTAGGACGCGATGTTCTCTTCGGATTCGTGCTGGGAACTTTCTGGGTGATCGTGATCCAGTTATTCATCGCCTACTTGATTCGTATCGGTGCGGTCCCGCACATCGGGGACGCTGAGTTTCTGTTGGGTGTTCGCCGTACGTTGGGCGCAGGGCTGCTCCTCGTTCCCGCGGACATCCGCACAACACTGCTCTTCTTTTTCCTGATCTTCCTGCTGCGCCTCGTTCTTCGGAATGAGTGGCTCGCGGCGGGAGCGTTCGTAGTTCTCTTCAGCATCATGCAATCTCTGCGCGAAGAGTATTTTTGGGTAGCGTTGATCGTCTTCCTCATCATTTATTCGCTTGCTGCAATCGCACTAGTGCGCTTCGGTCTGGTCAGTTTAGCCGCAGCCCTCTTCCTAACCGATTTCCTGCTGAACGCGCCCATGACCGCCAACTTCTCCAACTGGTTTATCGGCTCGACGATCTTCGTTTACGCCAGTGCGACGGCTTTGGCGTTGATTGCGTTTTATACCGCGCTTGCGGGGCAGAAGTTGTGGAAGGAAGAGTTGTTCGAGTAAGGGGGCACTCGGCTCTCGGCGGTCGACTTTCGGGTATGGAATGGCATGGGAATTATCGCTGATATTCGTTCAAGCAGTCCTCTACAGACATTTGGTTCCCGCAAAGAACCCTGCTGAGTCCGGGCCGAAGGCCGATCTCCTGTTTCTTGCGTGTTATGGTTTAGGTACTGCCGTCATGCCCCACGAGCTTCCAAAAACCTATGACCCAAGCGCCATCGAGCCGCGCTGGGCCGAGTACTGGGTGAACGAGAGGCTTTTTCACGTTGAGACTCCGTCCAAGGACGCACCAGCGGCGTTCACGATTCTGCTGCCTCCGCCAAACGTGACCGGCAATCTGCACATGGGGCACATGTTCGAGCACACCGAGTCGGACATTCTTGTGCGTTGGCGGCGAATGCGTGGTGAAATCACGCTCTGGATTCCCGGTACAGACCACGCCGGCATTGCGACGCAGATGCTGGTTGAGCGACAGCTCGCAAGCGAAGGGACAAAACGCGCCGACCTTGGACGTGAGAAGTTCGTCGAACGCGTGTGGGAGTGGCGTCGCCTCTACGGCGGCAACATTCTCAAGCAGATGAAGAGGCTCGGCGATTCTGTTGACTGGTCGCGCGAGTACTTCACCATGAACGAAAACCTCAACCGTGCCGTGCGCGAGGTTTTCGTGCGTCTTTGGGAACAGGGACTTATTTATCGCGGTGAGTACATCGTGAACTGGTGCCCGCGATGCCTGACTGCGATCTCCGACCTGGAAGTGGTTCACGAGGAGCAGCAGGGCAAGCTCTACGAAATTCGTTATCCGTTGGCTGACGGCAGTGGCTCGATTCACATCGCTACCACGCGTCCTGAAACGATGTTAGGCGATGTTGCCGTGGCCGTGAGTCCAAATGATGAGCGATACCGCGAGTTGATTGGCAAGAAGTTGCGGCTTCCGCTGATCAATCGCGAGATCCCGATTATTGCCGATGAACTCGCGAATCCCGAATTCGGGACAGGTGCGGTGAAGGTGACGCCTGCGCATGATCCGAACGACTTCGTGATCGGCAAACGACACAACCTGCCGATGTTGAAGATCATGGACGAGCTCGCGCGCATCAACCAGAACGGTGCCACCTATGCCGGGCTCGATCGCTACGAAGCGCGCAAGCGAGTGCTCGCTGATCTTGAGATCCAAGGATTCCTGGTGAACGCCAAGGATCACGTGCTCTCGATCGGCAAGTGCAGCCGCAGCATGGATGTTGTCGAGCCCAGCCTCTCGATGCAGTGGTTCGTCAAGATTCAGCCGCTGGCAGACAGGGCGATCGCCGCGGTCATGAATGGTCACATTTGCTTCACGCCGGAGAATTACAAGACCGTCTACTTGAACTGGATGAATAAGATCTACGACTGGTGCATCTCGCGCCAGCTCTGGTGGGGACATCGCATTCCAGCCTGGTACTGCACGAATAACGGATGCGCGCATTCGAAGAGCGACTTGAACTCTCAGCCCATTGTGGGTCGCGAAGATCCATTCAAGTGCCCCGCCTGTGGCTTTGCCGTTGAGCAGGAAACCGACGTTCTGGACACCTGGTTCTCGTCGGCGCTGCTTCCGTTTACCTCGCTCGGCTGGCCCGAGCACACGCGCGATCTCGATGTGTTCTACCCGACGGCGCAGCTGGTTACCGGCTTCGACATCCTGTTCTTCTGGGTAGCGCGGATGATTATGATGGGCTGCCACTTCATGCAAGATATGCCGATGGGCGATGGCAGCAACCGTCCCGCTTCCGAGGCAGTTCCGTTTCGGGAGGTGTACATCCATGCGCTGGTGCGCGATGCAGATCGCCAGAAGATGTCGAAGACGAAAGGAAACGTGGTCGATCCCATCGACATCACGAACAAGTACGGCACCGATGCCGTACGTTTCACGCTCGCCTCCATGGCATCGCCCGGTACGGACATTGCCTTCAACGAGAGCCGCATTGAAGGCTATCGCAATTTTGCGAATAAGATTTGGAACGCTGCCCGCTTCATGTTCATGAACATCGACAAGGCAACCGAGGCGGGAGCATGGAAGCAGGAGGAACTCTCGTGGCTTGTGAGCGGCGCGTACAAACTGGATAGCTCAGCTCCGCTCGTGGATCGCTGGATCGAAGCGCGTTTTCAGCAGACGACTCAGGACATGAATGCCGCTCTCGGCCACTATCGCTTTGACGAAGCCGCGAATATGGTCTACCAGTTCTTCTGGGGCGACCTATGCGCCTGGTACATTGAGGCCGTAAAGCTGCGCTCGCATTTCTCTGGCGGCGCTCGGGCGCAAGCACAAGCTGCGCTCAATCAGCTAGTCAGGATGTTTGAGGGTTCGCTGCGGCTGCTGTCACCATTCATGCCATTCATTACTGAGGAAATCTGGCATGCGCTGTGGCAACAAAAGGCACCAGCAAAGTCCATTGCACTTACACGTTTCCCGCTTGGCGCCGAACTCGGCAAGGCAGACGTCGCGACTATCGATCAGATGGAGATCATTAAGCGGCTCATCGAGGGCATTCGCAACCGGCGGGCAGAACTGAAGGTTGCGCCAAAAGAAAAGATCACTGTGCGCATCTTTACGGAAGCTTCGACTCGAGCGCTGATCGATTCGAATCGGAATTTGATCGGACAAGGCGCTGACGTGGATCATATCGAATTCAGCCCTGAGAGCATGGCGAAGGTGCCAGGTGTGCAAACGACCA
The DNA here is from genome assembly GCA_003225175.1 of Acidobacteriota bacterium. Taxonomy (NCBI): domain Bacteria; kingdom Pseudomonadati; phylum Acidobacteriota; species Acidobacteriota bacterium. The sequence continues at coordinate 108,570 of QIBA01000036.1, read as the reverse complement.
ACGCCTTTGAGGTGCTTGTTGTCTATGAACGGAAGATCGATATCGCCGCTGAGCGCAACCGTCTTTCCAAAGAACTGGAAAAACTTGAGTCGGAACGCGGCAACACAGAGCGCCAGTTAAGCAACCAAGGCTTCCTCGCCAAGGCGCCAGCTACCGTTATCGAGGGCTTGCGCAGGCGCCACGCCGAACTGGAGCAACTCGTTCCCAAAACGAGGGTGGCGCTGCAAGAACTGGAAAAGAGTCCGGCGAGCGGACCTAACGGAACACACGGATAAGGGTCTACCTTCGTCCTGAAGAATTGAGGCTATCGAACTCCGGGGCTTAGCTCCGAACCCGCGATTCTGCCGCTTTCTTTTCGAGCAACGACAACGCATACGGCACGCTGAACAAAATCGGTGTGTAGATCAGGTCAGAGGCAAACGTTCCTCGGAAGAATGGAATCGCCAGCGTGTAGCACTGTACCAGCCCCGCAAGTGTCTTCGGATACATGTTCTGGAAGAGCCATGTAGCGAAGTTGCTGACCAGGAAGAACGAAATTGCAGAAGCAAGAGAGGCGCCAACCACGCGCAGAGGTTCGACTCTCCGAACGAGCGCACGTCCAATCACCATTGCCGCCACGTACCATGCCCACGTCACGATGTGATCGGCTCCGACGTGCATGCGGTAATGAACCGTGGTGAGATAGACGTCTGCCGAGGCCAGCAGAAGCAGTGGCGCGATCCACTCTCGCTTTGGACGCTTGGCGCCGAAGAACAGCAGCGCTGCGCCGAGCGGGGTGAGGTGCCAAGGATGCGGCAGTAAACGAACTACTACAGCCAGAACAATGAATAGATAAGCCAACATAGTGAGCCTCGCGCGAAGCTTTATTCTCCGTTTCGCCGCGGGAAACGTCAACTGTTTGGGTGGTGATCCGGAAGGTGCGGCGATTCTCGTCGCATCGCCAGTCTGGTTTCACCATAGGGATTCCTTGCCTGGCGGCTTGGAATAGCATCGAAAGCGTTACGGCTTCTCCTCACGGTTACCCATTCGCATCAGCACCACGTGCAGCTGTTCATTGAGAAACACATCGGCGCTCAGCGGAGGACGTCCGCGAGGCTCTCCGGGAATCTGGAAGCCAATGTAGCTGAAGCGCAGGTCGCGAAAGCGTACATCATAGCCTTGCTCCGGAGGCGGAAGGTGTTGGTTCTCAACGTAAGCAAAGCGCGCCCAATCGAGATATACGCGGCCTAAAAGCGAGCGCTTGGCCGCGAGCGTCGCCGGAGTCTCCGCCGGCTTGTACAGAATCTTGGCGTGCGCTAGCGGATCAAACGTGGTCGCGCCTAAATCAACTGGGACCTCGGCGTAGTAGTTTTCTGTTTCGACAATGCCAGCCCAGGAGAACGGATTCACAGCGTAAGGCATTGCCCCCGTTCTCTTGAGGACCTCCCCCTGGTAGTCGGCCGAATTGAGCAGCGTGATGGCCCTGCGGTGGTGATAGTCGCGCACCCACCATATTCCGCAGACTGCAAGCAGCGCGCAAATCGCGCTGCGGCGCCCACGAAACATCTCGCGATGAGCGCCGATCTCGCCGCTGACGAGTCCGAAGATTGCGGGGATCAGCAGACCAAGCAGCAATGCTGCAAGCATCACCGGCTCGAGGATGAAGACGATGTCCCACGAGTACCAGCGCCAGTTGAATGGCAGAAACGGCCGGACGCCGTAGTTGTTAGTGAAATCGAGCAGAATGTGGCTGAGAACGGCCAGAATCCCAAAAAGGAACAGCAATCCCCAGCGCGGCGCGAGGGGAGGAGATTTGCCGCGATTCACTCGCCAGCGATGAAATGCGTAGACGAAGCCGAGCACGATTGCAGAATCTACGGGTGCTCCGATGAAGGAATGGGTAAAACCGCGATGGGTAGCCATCGCTCTCACCGGTCCATCGAAACTCCAAAGTACGTCCACATCGGGGAATTCTGCGGCGAGAGTGACCATCAATGTCGCGTAACCGGTAGTCCGGTTGAGTCCTGCGCGTCCGATACATGCGCCGGTAAGAAAGTGAGTGATCGGTTCCATACAGGGACTTTCTCAGTAATCTAACAAGTCCCCGCAATTCGTGAAACTTTCGTTATGCGCAGGAGATTGGGACAGCAAACAAACCTAGAACTATTCCTGATACAGCGCAACTGCCAGCAGTGCGCCCGCGACGAAGGCGATTGCCAACACCGGCACAATGATCGCACTTGATTCCAGATGCGCGCGCGCCGGCGCTCGCCACAACCAGTGACGTTCAGTGCGCAGGATCAACGTCGGATCGCCCGGGTGCTCGATCTGCCATTGCGGTACAGCAATGAAGAAAGCTGCGGCTGGAATACAGAGAACCAGGATGAGCACCACCGATAGCGTTCGCCGGTTCACGCGAAAAAGTATCAAGCCAGCTCGCATACGTCTCGATAGCACTTTGGTGGGACCGGTCGTAAATCCGCGATTAGCGGTACACTGTTCGGTTTTAAATTCTTTCATTCACCGAGGTGGGAATGAAGCTTCGCCTGCTACTCATGCTGCTCGCCCTCGCATTTGCTGGCGTCTATTTGGCCGGACAAAGTGCACCGAAGCACTCCAGTTCGTCCCAGAATTCTTCTGGAAAGATACCGGAGATTCACGCGTTTGATCTGTCGGCCATGGATCGGACTGCTGACCCTTGCAAAGATTTTTACCAATTTGTGTGTGGCAATTGGGTCAAGAACAATGCCATTCCGCCAGATCAGGGACGCTGGGGACGTTTCAATGAACTCGCAGAGCGCAATCGTCTCATCGCGAAGGAGATTTTGGAGAGGGCGTCAGTTAACGATCTCAAGCGAGACTCGATCCATCAGAAGATTGGCGATTACTACCAAGCCTGCATGGACGAAAACGCCGTAAATCAGAAAGGCCTCAAGCCGCTGCAGCCGGAGCTGGATCGTATCAACGGCGTGAGTGATCGCGATAGCGCACTTGCCGAACTCGCGCATCTGCACGAACTGGGCGTGCGGGGCGCAGTGTTTTTCTTCACCTCAAACTCCGATCTGCACAATGCGAATAATGTAATCGCGTATGTGGATCAGGGCGGCCTTGGTCTTCCCGACCGGGACGACTACCTCAAGGACGATGCCAACTCCAAAGAGAAGCGCGAAAAGTATCTGGCTCACGTAACAAACATCCTCAAGTTGTCAGGCGATGGCCAGGCTGACACTGACGCTCAGAAAGTGGTGGCGCTCGAAACTAAGCTCGCCGAAGCATCTATGGATCGCATCGAACGGCGCAAACCTGAGAATCGCGATCACAAGATGACGCTGGCAGAATTCACCGCGATAACGCCGAACATCGAATTCACGCATTTCCTGAAAGGGACCACCGCGCCTGCTTTCGATTCGCTGAACGTTGCCAATCCCGAATTCTTCAAGCAACTGAACAATCTTGCGGATTCAGTTCCGCTGGAAGATTGGAAAGCGTACTTCCGCTGGCACCTGATCCATGAGTTTGCCGGAGTATTGTCTGATTCTTTCGTGCAGGAAAACTTCAGCTTCTATGAAAAATACCTCGGCGGTGCCAAAGAGCTCCAGGCGCGCTGGAAGCGCTGCGAGCGCCTGACCGACCAGCAGCTTGGCGAAGCGCTGGGCCAGCCATATGTGGCGCAGGAATTCACTCCGGCTGAGAAAGCTCGCATGTTGAAGATGGTGAACGCTATCGAAACGGCACTTAAACAAGACATTGAGAGTCTTGATTGGATGACTCCGGAAACGAAAAAGCAGGCGCTGCTGAAACTGGCCGCCATACGCAACAAGATTGGATATCCGAGCAAATGGCGCGATTATTCGAAGCTGAATATCGTGCGCGGCGATCTCCTTGGAAACGTGGAGCGCGCGAATACGTTTGAGGTGAATCGTCAGCTTGCGAAGATAGGCAAGCCACTCGATCGCACTGAATTCGGTATGACACCACCGACAGTGAATGCCTACTACAGTCCGGCTTATAATGACATTAACTTCCCAGCAGGAATTCTCCAGCCGCCATTTTTCGACAAAAGCGTAGACGACGCGGTGAATTTTGGCGCCATTGGAGTCGTGATCGGTCACGAACTGACGCACGGATTCGACGATCAGGGCCGCAAGTTCGATCCCGAAGGCAATCTGCGCGACTGGTGGACTCCGCAAGACGCGAAGGCCTTCGAAGAGCGTGTCTCGTGCATCGACCAGGAATATTCGTCTTTCGAGCCACTTCCCGGGCTACATGTTCGGGGCAAGCTGACATTAGGGGAAAATACGGCCGACAATGGCGGCATGCGTGTAGCCTTGCGAGCGCTGCACAACACTCAGGCCGCTGAAGGTAAGACTGGAAAAAGTGGCGCTCAGGAGGACAGCACTAAGACAATCAAAGGCTTCACTCCAGAGCAACGCGCGTTTATTGGTTACGGTCAGGTGTGGTGCGAGAACCAGACCGAGGCGGCTCTGCGTCAGCAAGTACAAACGAACCCGCATTCACCCGGACGCTTCCGCGTGGATGGCGTCATGCAGAACAGCGAAGACTTCGCCAAGGCCTTCAGCTGCCACAAGGGGCAGCCGATGGTCAGTGAGAACGCTTGTCGGGTTTGGTGAAGGTCGCCGGTAATCGATAATCATTTGGCAGTGAACCATGGTGCCCGGTCGAATTGGCCGGGCATTTCTGTTGCGGACGCGTTGAAATTTTTGCATCGTGCCAATTCCCTGCTTCATGGAATCCAGCCGGGAAGTTTTCCCGGAAGGAAAATTTCTTAACGTCAGGCCCGCATGGATACGGAAGATTCTGAAAACCTGAGGCAATTTGAGGGAATTCGAGAATCTGGCCATTGCATTTTTTCGATCATCCGTTCCCTGCAATCTGTCGATTTGCTCGTGCCCACTCGTCGTACGGGTAGGAGAGGTTATGCAATATCTGTTGCTGATCTACCAGACCGAATTGGAGTGGGAAAAGCTTGATCCGCCACAACAGGCGAGCGTTTACCGGGAGTACCGCGAGCTTATTCAGCAGCTCGCTGGAGCGGGAAAATTCATCGCTGGTGACGAGCTCAAACCTACGACAACAGCCACAACGGTACGGGTACGCGATGGGCATCAAACCATTACGGATGGTCCTTTTGCCGAAACAAAGGAACAACTGGCCGGCTACTTTCTGGTGAATGCCAGCGATCTCAATGAGGCCATTACTATCGCTGCCCAGATTCCCAGCGCACGCGACGGATCCATCGAGATTCGGCCGGTGGTAGCGCAAGAGAAGACGAGACAAGGGTCGCAATGAATCGACGGTCAACCCCAGCACTTATTGCATTAGCGAGGTTACCGCCACCAATCCCGTCGACTCTGCCTGTTCATGCGCATGATAGCTGGAGCGCACCAGCGGCCCTGACTCCACGTGGCGGAAGCCCATCTTGAGGGCTTCTTCTTTCATGAGGCGAAATTCATCAGGATGGTAGTAGCGCGTCATTGGCAGGTGATCGCGTGAGGGACGCAGATATTGCCCGATGGTGAGGATGTTGACTTTGATCGCTGCGAGATCGCGGAATACTTCAAGCAGCTCGTCCATGGTTTCGCCGATGCCGACCATCACTCCGGTCTTTGAGACCATGCTGGGCGCAAATTTCTTAACGTTTTCCAGCAGCTTGAGCGTGCGCTGGTAGCGTGCGCCGGAGCGCACGGCACGATAGAGACGCGGCACCGTCTCAGTGTTGTGATTCAGCACCTCGGGACGGGCTTCGAGAACAATGTTCAGTGCATCTTCGCGGCCCTGGAAGTCTGGAATCAGCACTTCCATCTGGCACCCAGGAGCTTGCAGTCTGATTTCGCGAATTGTATCGGCAAAAACCTTGGCTGCTCCGATATTGTCGTCATCGCGATTCACGCTCGTGATGACGGCATGTTTCAAGCCCAGTGTTGCAACGGCTTCGGCCACGCGGCGCGGCTCGTCGAAATCAATCGCTTTCGGCTTGCCTTTGGGAACCGCGCAGAATCCGCAACGGCGAGTGCACAAATTCCCAAGCAGCATGAAAGTCGCCGTGCGGTGGTTCCAGCATTCGCCGATGTTGGGACACTGCGCTGACTCACACACGGTGTGCAACTCGAGTTTGCGCGCGAGCTTTTTGAGCTCGTGATAGTTGTCTCCCATCGGCGCGCGCGCCTTCAGCCATTCAGGCTTGGGCTTCGGCACACGTGGCGCAAGATCGATTTGAACGAGTTGGGATGTCGCAGACATCGGTTGTCTTTATTGTACCTGTGGGCACTGTTGGAGCTGCTTGCAGGGGTGCAAGCGCAAACCCAAAAACTCACGCAGATGAACGCAGATTTGTGGATTCACGCAGATCAGATGGCGTTTCACGCGAGTACGCTACAAGGTGTGCAGGAACGCCATCAAGTCATTAAGCTGCTTCTCATCCAGTACAGCATTGAAGGGCGGCATGTTGCGGCGGCCCGTCATGATCGTCTCTCGCACATGTGGGTCAGTTGCCGGCATTCCGCTGGGAAGAGCTTGCTTGCGGAACATGCCAACAAGAGGCGGCCCTTGCAGTGGCTCCTCTTTGTAGGCGTTGTGACAGATGGCGCAGCTCGCTTGAAAAACCTCGCGTCCATGTTGCTCTTCGATGGTTAACGGGTGCCGGGAGGCGGAGGATGACGAATCGCAGGCTGTAAGGCTGAACGCGATGATGGAGAGTGAAGCGGCTAGTAGGCGCTTATAGTGGAGTCTCAATCATCTATTATCAACGGTGCAGCATGGGCTGCAAAGGAGTCACGTGGATGCGGCCGCCCTCGGCACGGTGTTTGCATCTGGAAACACGCGTTCTAAGGGTACCAGGATCAAGTTTCCTCAAAAGAATACGATTCGAACCAGAGTCAAAACCCGGCCGAGGGCGGCCGGATCCACGATATGGTGCTCTTTCCTATTACCGACGAAAAGCTCTCGGCAACACCCAGCGCGCCCTGGCCTGCGATTCAGTCACGGCTGAAGCAAACCGCGTCTGATTACTGGCTTGTTACGCAGCCTTCACACGCAGCTCTTGCCGGAGACTTAGCAGCGAGTCTACACGACGATTTATTCGGCCCGATTGATAAGACAGTCGCGCGTTCCATCGCGCTGCACGATACCGGATGGAGCATGGATGACGCCGAGCAGATTCAGCGCCTCCGGCTCCAGCCGAAGCAAAAGCCTTCAAGTTTTCTCGACGTCTCGGTCGATCGTTTTCTTCAGGCGTGGACTGGATCCATCGAGACTGCTGCGAAATTTGCTCCGATTGGCGGATATTTAGTGAGCCGGCATTTCGAGAGATTGTCGCTTTTTGCCGAGCAGAGAGCGGAAGCTCAGGTAGAAGCATTTCGCAAACGGGAAAAACAGCGACAACAGAAATTGAAGGCCAGGGTTGATCGAGATGAATCCTCTCTGGAAGGACTCGTCGATGCCCTGCAATTTTGCGATGCGCTTTCCCTGTACCTGTGTTGTGGCTCCTCACAAACCGTTAAGTTCGAGAAGCCGACAATTACGGTCACCCGCAAAGGAGACGAGTGCCGCCTCACTCCATCCCCATTTCGGGAATCCAAGCAGTTCAGTTTTTCCGCTTTGAGGCATCCGGTTGTGGACGGCAAAAAGGGACAATCGGGCGCCACGTTTTATCTCAACCTCTAACCATCTCCGAAGCTGTCCGTATATTAAAAATCAGCGCAAAAGCAAAGAGCCGGGCAGGTTCTCCCGGCTCGTCCTTGCATGTCCTGTCCGTCAGCCTCACCGCCAGCGGAGCGGAACAATCTTGTTTGACCGGATTACATCACCATGGCAAGGCTCTCGAGTTCGCGCTGCAGTACATCAATCGAGCAGCCCGATTCCTCGACGCGCGTAGCCGCATCAACGGCCGCATCCGAAGATACGCCGTAGCCACGGCCTGACAGAAACACGTGGAACAGCTCTGCCGCCTGCCATGAATCCAGCCCATTCTGCATTAGTTCGTTACGCAGAGCGGATAATTCGGCGATTGAGAACTTTTCCACCATCATTTTCAGGTCACCTCCGACCCTACTTTTGCTACCTGCAACATTAGACTCAGTTGGCTTGACATTTGTTGCAGATTCGTTTCCAGCTGGTCACGAAAGTAAGTATCTGTGGTGCTATGACTTAGGTTGCCTGCCTCATTACTTTCGTCCCGCTACCTCTTCGACCCGCATATTAACTGTACGTAAGCAACGCCAGCTCGGTTTCTGAAGAGCACAGCGAACAGCGGACAGGTTACAGTGGACAGGGCGGCATCTCTTGACTCCAGGCATCTCGGAAAACGCGTAACCGCAATGCCTTTCGAATCGCCGAAAGAGATTTCCTCCACGTCCTCCCTTCCGGTGCCCTGTCCGCTGTAAACCGTCCCGAATTTTCTGCGATTCTTACTGCAGTTTTCCTATTTCGGGACTGTAGCCGTTCACATCGGCAATTTTGCTGATATGAAGATCGAACCCAGTGCCCGGCAGCAACGACGCCAAAGTGAACAGCTTGAAATTCGGCGCGATCGTCTCGGACTGCCGATAAATACCGGGCTCGTTCTCGATTACCTCTCGATTGCCCTCGGTTCGATCCAGGAACTGCTGCGCGTCGGAAACCGTTGCCGGTTTGGCAGCGCGTTGAGTCGTGATGGCTTCGGCCGCGTAAGAACGCACCAGCTTTGGCCAATACTTCTCGAGCAATGCTGTGCTGGCGAAAAGGTCGGCCCATATGAGTCTTCCGCAAATCGCGACAACCACACCAACTGCGTGCTGATCGCGGAGCTGGCTGATCGAAGAGCTATAGGACTGCTCAACCGGAGCAGCTTGATCGGCGATAGCTTTGCGCACTCGTTCGTCGTTGAAGGTTTTTGCATAGGAGGAAGGAGGGTGTCCCGGCATGGCTGCAGGACTGCCGGCTAGCGCCCCAGCGATTGCGCCGTTCGCCTCACCCACCGAACTCCAGACCCGATGCTGATCCTGCGCGACCATAGCTTCCTTGCGCACGCTCGGCTGAGCCATCTGCGATTTCATCGTGGAGAACTGAGCCGACGTTTCCGTCCAGCGCCCTGGCTCGACGCAAAAAACTCCGAAATCTACGGGATCGCTCTCAGCCGGAATTACGCGATCTTTAGCAACCACTCGGTCCTGCTTTCCTCCAATGACAATCTCTCCCGCAAGCAGGATGAGCGGCCGCTTGGAATTGTTCACCAGAACGAGGGTGTTCACCTGCGCTCGGGATACAGGAATTCGGTGCTGCGGACCTCGAATAAGTCCGCTCGTGCGGCCACCCTCGGTGACGACAACCTCTCCGGATCGAATTCCCTCATCGAGGGTGATGAAGCGGCTGGTATCGTGAGTGATCGAAGTCACGACGGGAAAAATTGTGAGATTTCCGTGTGAGATTGGGTTTAAGACTTTGTAATTTGGACTTGCAGTGCCACCCCACACCAACGATGAACACGCAAATGTGACAACCAGAACCCCTAGGCCAAATCGGGAAAACGCAGACCGGGACATGGCTCTCCTCCGGTGGCGGGCAGAGGCTTTGGGGGCGAGCCCTGCGCGTCGATGAGAGAAGAACGTCGATGGAGCATGGGCTTGCAAAGAAATTTGCTACCATCCGCCTTGGCCACAAGTCTTGGTGAATCATGTCTGTAGTTCAGACCAGCAACGCCGAAGGGGTAACCAACACCCCGATCGATGCTCGCCTTGCGGCGGAGCTCTTTGCACGCAGCGGCGGCTCGGCTTATGCGCTCACTTTGGCGCAGTTTACGGTAATCTTGCACAACGTGGTGCACCGGACCGAAGGCATAGCTGGTGCCGGTAAAGAGCAGATCAGCGCGTTTCTTGGCACGCTCAAGCTTGATGAGCTTGCCTTGGCAAATGGCTGTGCCGTTGGTAATCAACACGCCTGGGATGTGTTTCTGACTAAGTACCGCGAATCGATCTACCAGTCAGCGCGCAGCATCACTCGCAACGAGACTACCGGACGCGAGTTGGCCGACTCGCTCTATGCGGAGCTCTACGGACTTGGTCCCATGGAGGATCGGCGCTCAAAGCTGGCGCTCTACTCAGGACGAGGATCTCTCGCCGGATGGCTGCGCATGGTGCTGGCGCAGAGCTACATAAATCAGATTCGTGCCGGCAAGCGTTTCGTCAGCATTGAAGAAGAGGAAGAAGAGCACGGGAGGCAATTTCCCGCAGCGCCGGGCCCGGCTGCGTCTGCGACAGACTCAAGAATTAAGGAGGCCACGGACGAAGTTCTCACGAGCCTTTCCACCGAAGAGCGTTTTCTGCTCTCCTCCTACTTTCTAGACGGACGACGGCTAGCGGAGATAGGACGAACACTGGGTGTGCACGAGTCCACAATCAGCAGGAAAATGGACAAGCTGCTCTCTGGAATCCGTAAGCGGCTTCGCAAGGGATTGGAACGGCGTGGGATGAGCCGTCGCCAGGCGGAAGAGGCTTTGGAGATAGATGTTCGTGATTTGGAGCTGGACGTGGCGGCGCGTTTACATCCGCCGGCGGAGAACAGCCCGTAATTTTGGCGTGCGCAGTTGCAAGATTTAAGTTTTTGCACGTTCCACTATCAACGATCAGAATTGAGGCAGCTTGGATCGGTTTAGTAACATACTGAAACAGCGGCTCGATGCAATGCAATCAGCGGAGGCCGCACACCCCTCGTCGAATGCCTTGATCGCGTTTGTTGAGCAGGCTCTGACCAGCGCCCAGCACGAAACTGTGCTGGCGCACCTTTCCGTCTGCCCGGAATGTCGCCAGGCAGTAGCGCTGGCGACACCGGAAGCGGCTGTGGCAAGTGCGGAGAAGGCGAGCGTCGGGCGCGCCTCTATTTTCGAATTTCCGATGGCAATGCGTTGGGCCGGGTTGGCGGTGGGATTGGCCGTAGTAGTGGGAGTTGGTGTGATCGCTTACGAGCGCGAAGCGGGTTCCAACCCGCACGCGACGCTCAAGCTTGCACAGGAGAAAGCCCCCAATCCTCCCGTGAATCCGGAACCGGGCGTTAAAGAAAACAAAACCACAGACAAGCCGGAATTGAACGACAGGTCCTCCGCGCCTGCGGTCCAGCTACATTCGACCATCGCTCAGAAACAGGAACTCAGGCGAGACCGGGCAACGAAGTCGGCGCCGCTTGCGGGAGCCATGCCGGGCGCACTTTCAACGTCTGCACCCTTCGTTGGCAGCAAAGACGAATACGACGCCCGCGCGAAGGCTCTTCCGCCGGCGCCTGAAGCTCAATTTGCGCTTAAGCGCGATCGAGCTTCCGTCGTGCAGGAAGCGTCCGCTGCCCCCGCACCACCGCCATCTACTTCTGTGACGGCTGACGCAAACGTAGCTCAGGAGTCGGGTGGCGTCGTTGCGGGGAATCCGTCGGGAAAGCCATATGGCGAGACCTCGGAAGTGGCTGGATCCGCGAACTCAGCTTCTACGCACACTCAATTCGTACCGGCCAAAGCTCTGAACGCCGCAGCGACTCCTGGATCTGTGGCAAAGACGAAGCGTGCTTACGGCATGCTGGGATTTGTGCACTGGACGATCTCGGCCGCGGGCAAGCTTCAACGCCGCGCGCTTGACGGCACCTTGACCGTTGTCGAACCCCTATCCGGGGCGATAATCCGCGCGGTCGCGGCCGAAGGTATCGAAGTTTGGGCAGCAGGCTTGCAGTTCGCTCCCACTCCCAAAAATGTGCAACCTCGTTCGCTGCTCTTTCACAGCTCAGATGCAGGAGAATCCTGGAAGACCATCGACGGCCCTTGGCAAGGATCCATCGAGCGAGTGAACCTTGCCGGTCTCGGCAGCCTCACAGTCGTCACTACAGATGGCACGTGGAGCACGGGCGATGGCGGGAAGAGCTGGAATAGGCCGTAGCGTCTGTCCGTTAGAATTCAACTATGCCCGTTTCGCAGCAACTTCTGGATATTCTCGTCTGTCCGGCCTGTAAGCAGCCCGTGAAGCTAACCGAAAAGCAGGACGGCTTGCGATGTGGAGCCTGTGGCCGCGTGTATCCGATCGTCGAGGATATTCCCGTCATGCTCGTCGAAAAAGCAAAGCAGGGTTGATAGCCCGGTCGCCGAGCTAGTCAGCAACGTGGCTCCGCCCCCTCGGCTCGTACAAGTCGGCAATCCCCTAGTTTGCAGTGATACGACTAACTCGGCATACTGCCAGATTTTTCAATTCGCATTGCGTTTCTTGCTTGAATAGATCGCGTTTATTCGTCAACGCTTGTACCGGCCGAGACTACCGGAACTACGCTGGCTCCTTGGTGAATACACGTTGGCTTTTGGATGAATACATAAGAGCTACTCGTTTAAACTGATCGTTCATGCCAACGGAGACTTCACACGCTCTAGCCGTCATACTCGACGGCACCAGGATCGCTGCGCAAATCAAAGAGGAAGTGGCTGCGCAGGTAAAGGAACTAGCGGCCCAAGGCATTCGGCCCGGCTTGGCGGCTGTCTTGGCTGGGAATGATCCTGCCTCCGAGATCTACGTTCGCAACAAGGTACGGGCATGCGAGCACCTTGGCATTTACAGCGACAGATTCATGCCGCCAGCTTCAGTGACAACCGATGAAATGCTCAAGCTCGTCAACGACCTGAATCGCCGCGATGACATTGACGGCATCCTCGTGCAGCTCCCATTGCCGCCGCAGGTGGATTCAAAACGAGTGCTGCTCGCGGTCTCGCCCGAGAAAGATGTTGATGGTTTTCATCCAGTGAACGTCGGGAATCTGTCTACGCAGCGTCCCGGGTTGATTCCCTGCACGCCCGCAGGAGTGATCGAGATCCTCAAGCGCAGCAACATCGAAATCTTCGGACGCGACGCAGTCGTGTTGGGCCGCAGTGACATCGTTGGCAAGCCGGTGGCGATGATGCTCATCAACAGCAACGCCACGGTGATGGTCTGTCACAGCCGCACGGTCGACCTTGCGGCACATACGAGACAGGCCGACATTCTCGTTGCGGCGATCGGCAAGCCAGCGCTGGTCACGCCAGACATGGTCAAGCCAGGAGCCGCCGTTATTGATGTAGGAATTAATCGCGTGATGGACAAGCAGAAGGTGCGCGAATACTTCGGCGACGATTCCAAGCGTCAGGAAGAGTTCGCGAAAAAGGGATCAACGCTGGTGGGTGACGTTCATCCGCGCGTTGCTGAAGTTGCCGGTGCTATCACTCCAGTGCCCGGCGGCGTCGGCCCGCTAACGATCGCGATGCTCATGTCCAACACCGTCAAGGCTGCGCGTTTGCGTCGCGGGCTACCGGTTCAATGAGTTTGCGCGTCGGTCTCACCGGCGGATTGGCGAGTGGTAAGACGACTGTTGCAAAAATGTTCGCAGACCGCGGGGCCCACGTGCTGTACGCCGACAAGGTTGGTCACGAGCTAATGGAACCCGGCGAACCTGTATACGAAGAGATCATTAAACTTTTCGGCAAGTCTATCGTCAATCCTGACAAGAGCATCAACCGCGCAACACTGGCTGAAATCGCATTTGGCAGCGGGCGAATCGAAGAGTTGAATCGGGTCGTGCATCCGGCAGTCGCAGCCCGGCTGGAGCGTTGGATAGAGGAGATGTCAGAGTTCGATCCACGCGCGGTGCTCATATTCGAAGCTGCGCTCATTCTTGAAGCGGGAATGGGAAAGCATTTCGACAAGCTGCTTGTCGTCAACAGCAATCCGCAGCAAAAACTCGAGCGTTTTGCGACTCGCACTGTCAGTACTGATAGCGAATTGGAACATGCTAGAGCGCTCGTCGAAGCTGAACGGCGAATCGGAGCGCAATTATCCGATCAGGAAAAGATCACAGCGGCAGACTATGTGATCGACAATTCCGGTGACTTTTCGCAAACCGAGCGCCAGGTCAGCAGGATTTACAAGGAGCTTCAACAGCTAGCAGCGCGAAGGGGAATTCACTCTTCGATTTAGTCCGTTGCATCAGATTATGTGGTTCCGGCTGCCCTCGGCCGGTACAAGGCTAGCGATTCCTATGTGTTGGAGTAACAGGACGAACTCGGCATTTTCAGCTTTTGCATGAAAGGGATCCTTTCGCTGTTACGACGCATGGGTTACGCAAACCTTGTGCCGGCCGAGGGCGGCCGAAACCACGTAACCTCAGATTGAGGTGACAAGCAGGTTTCTGATGAAAACGTTACGTCCACTAGTCTTTTCTGTTTTTTTGCTTCTTGGTTTTTATCTCGTTACCACACATGGAAATTTCGTTTTTCGCCTTCCGGTCGATAAGAGCTGGATCACGCGTCCCGATAAGGTTGAAATCACTGAGGCCGCCTCGCCCGCGAGTTTCGATCCTGAAGAGCAGAACAACATCAGCGTGTATCGCAAGGTGATTCCGACAGTAGTCAACATCACCTCGACCGCCGTTGCCTTCGACTTCTTCTACGGGACGGTTCCGCAACAAGGACAAGGATCAGGATTCATCATTAATTCGGATGGCCACATCCTCACCAACAATCACGTGATCGCCGGAGCACGTCAGGTCGAGGTCACGCTTTGGAACAAGAAGAAGTATCGTGCCGAGGTCATCGGCAGTGATCGCCAGAAGGATCTGGCAGTGATTCAAATTCCCGCCAAGGGTCTCTCGGCGGCTACTCTGGGCGACTCCCACAGCCTCGAGGTGGGACAAAAGGTTTATGCCATAGGAAATCCTTTTGGGCTCAGCGGGACTATGACTCGCGGCATCATCAGTTCCATCCGCTCGGTACGCGGACCAGAAGGAACGGGGATCGATGAAGCCATTCAGACCGATGCAGCTATCAACCCCGGAAACTCGGGAGGTCCGCTGCTGAACTCGCGTGGCGAGGTAATTGGTATCAACAGCATGATTCTGACTGGGGGTGCGGAACAGAGCGCAGGCGTAGGCTTTGCCATTCCCATTAACTCAGCAAAAGCCGTGCTCAATGACCTGGTACAGTTCGGGCGAGTCCGTCGTCCCAGTCTGGGAATCGCCGGATTGCTCCCAATTGGCCCCGAGCTGGCCGACCAAATGGGACTCGCTGCCGATTCCGGCGTGCTCATTCAACAGGTAGTTCCCGGCGGCGCTGCTGATAGAGCCGGCATACGTGGCGGTCGTGAAAGGGCCTATCTCGGGAATACGCCGATCTATATCGGCGGAGATCTCATCGTCCAGATCGATGACCAGGACATCGAGACGCCGCAGGACATCCAAAACGTACTGGACAATCATCACTCCGGTGATACTGTGAGAGTAACGGTCTATCGTGGCAAACAGAGACTCACGCTGAAGGTGACGCTTGACGAGCTGCGGGGAGCGCAGAGAGCAACCTAGGGCGCAATAATTAAGGAGCGGCGCGCGCCCTCGCGCGGGTTTTGAGGTTCGGTTAGGGCCAGTGAAATCCAAGAAGAAATAGTCACGGCTCGGGTTGGCGCGAGAGTTGCAGAAACACCCGCGCGAGCGCGGGCGTCGGCCCCTGTTCCAGGGAACTATCAGCCTCTCCTGTACAATTTCGCGGGTGACAATTCGCGCTCGTTTTCTTGTCTTTCTTCTCCTCGTCAGCTTCCTCGTTTCAGTCATAAACAGTCAACAGCTCGATCCCAAGCTCTATCAGGGGCTTCATTGGCGGCTGGTCGGTCCGTTTCGTGGTGGACGCACCGTCTCCGTCGCGGGCATTCCTGGCAATCCTAACGTCTATTACTTCGGCGCCGTTGGTGGTGGGGTTTGGAAGACAACTAACGGTGGTGTCACTTGGAATCCAGTCTTCGATGCCCAGAGCATCGCCTCGATTGGCGCCATCGCTCTCGCAGCTTCTGATCCGAACACTATCTACGTCGGCACCGGCGAGCCCGATCTGCGATCTGATCTCTCTCCCGGCAATGGAATCTATAAGAGTACCGACGCAGGCGTTACATGGCAGCACTTCGGGCTCGAGGACTCGCGGCAGATCGCGCGAATTGTGGTTGATCCGCACGATCCAGACATCGTGCTGGTCGCGGCGGTCGGGCATGCCTACGGTGCCAATCCCGAACGAGGAGTCTTCAAGTCAATCGACGGCGGCAACAGCTGGAAAAAAGTTCTGTTCATCGACAACACGCGAGGCGCGATTGACGTCACGTTCGATCCTGACGATTCGCGCACGCTGTATGCGGCTATGTGGCACGTGCAACGTCCACCGTGGAGTCAGTATCCACCCGATAACGGCAATGGGGCGATCTACAAATCAACTGATGCCGGCGACGACTGGACAAGGGTGGACGGGGGTGGACTGCCGGCCGGCGATTGGGGGCGCGTTGGGATTCGAGTTGCCGCCGGAACTGGTGGAAAGCGCATTTACGCTCTTGTGGATCACAAAGACTCAAAGCAAGCCGGCTTTTACCGCTCAGACGATGGCGGCACTAGCTGGTCCCGAATTGGGACCGACTCGCGTATTCTCGGCAGGCTTTGGTACTTCGGTGAAGTTGCGATTGATCCTAAGAACCCCGACATTGTTTACCTTCCGAACGTGTCGCTCTATCGTACGCAGGATGCCGGCAAGAGCTGGGAGGCGATCAAGGGCGCTCCCGGAGGCGATGACTATCACGCGCTCTGGATCGATCCTACGAATCCTCAGCGGATGATCACGGGTAGCGACCAGGGAGCGACGATCAGCGTCGATGGAGGCAAGAGCTGGAGCTCCTGGTACAACCAGCCGACGGCGCAGTTCTACCACGTGATTACGGACGACGAGTTTCCGTACCACATCTATGGTTCGCAGCAGGATAGCGGCACCGTATCCACCGCGAGCCGCAGCGATTATGGGAGCATCACATTCCGGAACTGGTACTCGATTGGCGCAGGGGAAAGCGGCTACATATCGCCCACTCCAGATGGCAGTACTGTCTATGGCGGCGACCCGTATGGTCCAGTGATGCGCTTTGAACGGCTCACCGGCCAAACGCAAGACGTATCGCCGCAACCCGTGCAGGCCTTCGGCACAGAGATCTTTCAGCGCAAGCTGCGCGCGACGTGGACGTCGCCAATCGTGATGTCACCGCGTGATCCGAACACGGTGTACTTCGGCTCGCAGTACCTGCTGCGGTCGACGGATCGAGGCATGAGCTGGCAACACATAAGCCCTGATCTCACGGGAGCCGATCCGAACGCATCACAGTCCGGGCCGCCAACGATTGAGAACGCGAAGACGCGGGGATACGGCGCGATCTACACCGTCGCACCTTCGACTCTTGACGGCAACGTGATCTGGACCGGCAGCGATACCGGCATGATCTATCTCACGCGGGATGATGGGAAGACGTGGGAGAACGTTACGCCCTCAGGGCTGAGCGACTGGAGCAAGATCAGCCTGATTGATGCTGGACACTTTGATGCGGGAACGGCATATGCGGCCGTGGATCGTCATCGACTGGATGACATGTCGCCGTGGCTCTATCGCACACATGATTACGGAAAGACGTGGACGAAGATCGTCGACGGGATCGCTCCAAATGCATTTGCTCGCGCGGTACGTGAAGATCAGATGAGCAAGGGCCTACTCGTAACGGGAACGGAATTCGGCGTTTATTTTTCGGTCGACGATGGTTCGCATTGGAACACGCTGCAGCAGAACCTTCCGAATACCCCTGTTCACGATTTGGTTATCAAGAATAACGATGTTGTAGCGGCGACTCATGGAAGATCATTTTGGGTGCTCGACGATATCTCGCCATTGCGCGAACTCGCTCAGAAGGCAGGTAGTACCAGCTACCTGTTTAGACCGGCGTTGGCCGTCAGAGTTCGCCGCAGCGTGAACAATGACACACCTCTTGCTCCGGAGGAACCGCAAGGCGAGAATCCTCCTGCAGGAGCAGTGATCTACTATCGGGCGGCTCCATCGCACCAGCAAGAGATCACGCTCGAAATCCTCGACCAATCGGGCCAGCTTGTGCGCCGCTATTCGAGCAATGCCAGACCATCCACTCCGCGTACACCTCCGCCATTCCCGGATTATTGGCTCCCGAGGCCGGAGACGCTCTCTGCCGAACCCGGGATGCATCGTTTTATCTGGGATTTGCGCTACGCTCCACCGGCAGCCGGTGGCGGATATGCGATGGCGGTCGCCAATATACAGACAGAATCGTTGCCGCGGGGCCCATTGGTCGTTCCGGGATCGTATCGAATTCGCCTTACAGTTGCAGGACAAAGCTACGAGCAGCCATTAGAGGTTCGTGTTGATCCCCGCGTGAAAGCGAATGCTCAAGACTACGCCCAGCAGTTCGCGCTCGCTAAGCGCATCTACGACTCCCTACGACAGAGCAGTCAAACAGTCCGCCAAATCGATGAGCGTCGCGCCCAATTGAAGCAGCAACCCAATCCCGAATTGGATCGAAAGCTCATAGCTATCGCCGGAGTCCCGCGTGGCGAGGAGGATGAAGAAGGCGCAGCCGCTGCTAATGCCGTCACACTGCGTCGAGTGAGCACATCGCTCTCGCATTTGCTCGGAGTTGTTGAGAGCGCCGACGCTCCGCCAACAAAACAAGCAGGTGACGCAACGGCGGAGGCACTTCGCCAGATGAATGACTTGATGGCGAAGGCGAGAGAGCTGGGTTTGAAGTAGAGACGCAGCACGCTGCGTTTCGACGATGAGCGTAGTTTCTCATGCAGTCGCGTCTTCCTGAAGCGCATGGTTGGAGGCGCAGCATGCTGCGTCTCTACCGGTGTCTCTGTGCCTCTGTGGTGAACTGGCTCTTTGCAGCGCGTGCATCGAGGAAGGACTGCAGGATCAGCACTGCCGCCATTTTGTCGATCACTTGTTTGCGCCGGGAATCGCGAATGCCCGTCTCATCGAGCAGACGATGGGCCTCAGCCGTGCTCAGGCGCTCGTCCCATAAGTGAACTGGGAGTAAGAACTCCTGCTCGAGATGTCCCGCAAAATCAGCCATCTTCTCTGCCTGCGTTCCGGTCTGTCCGCTCATACGCAGCGGGTTGCCTATTACTATCTCGCTGATTTCGTATTCCGCGAGGAGCTTTCGTAATGCCGCGAGATCGTACCTTCGATTGCGGCGATGCAATGTGCTGATCCCCTGCGCGGTAAATCCCAGCGGATCGGAAACCGCAATTCCGATGCGGCGAGCGCCAACGTCAAGTCCCAAAACGCGACCAGAGCTATGGGAAGTCGCATTTTCACTATGCACCATGCTGCGATTATAGGAGAGCTCGGCATCTTACCTTCATCGGAGATTGCGATGCCCTCAAAGCCGGACTGGAAAAACCGAGAAGCACAAGAAGGGCAGCGCGGCCCCATAGCTATCGAAAATCATGCTGCCAGTCCAACTGGTAGTGAGTTGCTCGACCTTGAAGAGGGCGTCCAAGGCGTCCACGAGGAGCTTCGCAAAGCCACTATTTCTCAAATCACGCTTACGCTGCTTGCTGCTCTTGCGATCTGCTACTTTGCGAAACTCGTGCTGGTAACTATTTTCACTTCAATCCTGATTGCTTTCATTCTGGAGCCTTTGGTTCGGGGCTTCGCAAAGATCCGCATCGCTCGAACCGTTGGTTCGGCTTTGGCGGTGTTACTAGTGCTGGCGATGTTTTATGGCCTGACGTACTTCTTCTACCAGCGAGCCGTCGACTTTGTTCATCAGCTGCCGAAGATGTCTGCGGAAATCAGAAAGGTGGTTGGCAAGTATCAGCAGAATGCGGTGGACATCCGCCAGAGTGCTCAGAACGTGATTCCACCCACGACGGATGACAAGAATGCTGTGCCAGTGAAGGTTCAGCAGGAGCGGGGACTTAGTTCCTTGGTCGGCGGCGCAGAGATCGCCGACTTGGGGGAAGTACTGCTTACGGTGGCCTTCATACCCTTCCTCGTCTACTTCATGCTGACTTGGCAAGAGCATGCGAGACGGTCGACAGTGCGGCTCTTTCCGCCCCAGAATCGGCTAACCGTGTATCAGACCTTAGGGAAGATCTCCGAGATGATGAAGGGCTTCATCGTCGGCAACTTCATCATCGGCTTATTCATGGCGGTCGCCACAGGAATCGGCTTTGCCTTTTTGCATTTGCCATATTTCTATTTTCTAGGCCTCATAAGCGGATTTTTGAGCCTGGTTCCGTACCTAGGTGTCATCCTCGCCATCCTTCCGCCTGTGGCGTCAGGAGCGGGAGTGTTGCATGGCAGCGGATTCGTAATAGTTGCACTGCTGATTTTTGGCCTGCACGTATTCTCAATGAACGTGCTCTATCCCAAGGTGCTTGGCGGGCGTCTGGAGCTTAATCCGCTGGCTGTGACGTTGGGGCTGCTTACCTGGGGCTGGATTTGGGGAGCGATGGGGCTGATTCTCGCCGTTCCGGTGCTCGGGTCGATCAAGATCGTGTGCGACAACGTGGAAGGGCTTCAGCCGTTCGGCCAATTGCTCGGAGAAGGATCAGAGCGTAACAAGCAAGCTAGGGAAGCTGGCAGGTAAAGTCCCGCCTTCGCAGCGGGACTCCAATTCTTACGCGTCAGCAGTCACTTCAGGGAATTTCAGCTTTACTTTGGCCAGCGCGCGATTCAGAAGCGCTTCCATTTCTGTCTCTTCCACGTTCCTGGCCATCGCCATCTCACTGACCAGCAGGTAGCGGGCGCGTTCCAGCATCTTTTTCTCGCGGAAAGAAAGAGCTTTGGTCTGGTTTAGCACCAAGAGGCTCTTGAGCACATAGGCCACGTCCAGCAGCGAACCGGTCCGCATTTTTTCGGAGTTTTCCTTGAACCGGAACTTCCAGTCGGCGTGGTTCTCGCACTTACTGTTGATCAGAATGTCGA
Organism: Acidobacteriota bacterium; assembly: GCA_003225175.1. Taxonomy (NCBI): domain Bacteria; kingdom Pseudomonadati; phylum Acidobacteriota; species Acidobacteriota bacterium. The sequence goes on along the minus strand of QIBA01000036.1, from coordinate 87,800 downwards.
GAATTTGGTCGATATCGGCGCTCTTAATGACTCGGCGAAGGCCAACGGCTGCCACGTTACTGAAGGGGATCGTAACTCTCAGATTGCTTGCCTTGATGTGCAGCTCATAATACTTCTGCACCATGCTGCCAATTGTCCGACTGCTGATCTGCTCTACTATGCCTACGCCGTGGTTGGGATAAACTACCTTGTCACCGATGTGGAAATCATGGTTCATTGAGGCACCTTTGGGCGGGGGAACCGGGGTACTGCTATATGTGCAAAGATACGCCCAAAGTGCCGTTAAGTCAATGTTTTCCACAGTGTTACGGACAAGATGATGCGTTTCTTGTGATAACGAGGCCGCCAATTTCTGACAGTCTAGTTAAGTCCTTTGGGATGAGTGAATGTCGGTGCGTCGCTTTGTTTATTGGCTGAGTCGCGGGGAGTATAATCGCTTGGAAATCTATCGATACTGCGTACGCCCCTCCCAGTGCGGAGGGTGAATTGTCGCTCAGATCGTCCTAATTCCTGATCCCCACCGTGTCGCTCGGGCGCGGATGGAACGGCGAGGTCCATGCCTGAACACGTAAAGAAGAAATTGCTGGAAGAAATTAAGGCTCTGGAGCATGAGCTTGCCCACGAGCTTCCAAAGGAAATCAAGAAGGCCGCAGCGCTCGGCGACCTGAGCGAGAACGCTGAGTACCACATGGCTAAGCAGCGCCAGGAGTTCGTGAACGCGCGCCTCGGCCAGCTCAAAAAACGCATGGGCGACCTGTCGCTGGTGAACCTGAGCAACATTCCCAAAGATCGCGTAGCGTTCGGCTCTATCATCGAGGTTTTCGACAATACGAAGGACGAGAAGATCGAATACACGCTGGTCACCAGCGAAGAATCCGACGTTACCCTCGGGAAGATCTCGACCACCTCGCCGATCGGGAAGAGTCTCATGGGAAAACGCGTCGGCGACGTCGTAGAGGTGGTAACTCCCACAGGCAAGCGCGAGCTGGAAATTCTGAAGCTCGCAACTATCCACGATCAGGAGCAGGCCGAAAGCAATGGCGCTTCGGGCGGACACTAGATGAGCTGGACCGGCGCATTCGGCCGAGGATGCGGGAAGCTTCTCTACGCCATCGTGCGTGGACTCTCACTCACGCGCATTTCGCCGAACATCCTTACGTTCACGGGGCTGGTCATCAACATCATTGCCGGCGTGCTTTTTGGATACGCGAGCGGCGACAGCCAGCCCAGGCTTTTCTTCTATGCCGGGCTAGTGATCCTCGCGGCCGGCATCTTTGACATGGTCGATGGCCGAGTTGCGCGCGCCACCCATCAAGTCACGACCTTTGGCGCGTTTTTCGACTCAGTGATCGACCGTTATAGCGACATCGCGCTCTTCTTTGGATTGCTTGTTTGCTACGCCCGCGCAAATCACTTTTTCTATGTTGTGCTCGTGGGAATTGTAATGACAACTTCAGTGATGGTCAGCTACACGCGTGCCCGCGCAGAGTCGCTGATCCCGAATTGCAAAGTGGGCTTTCTCGAGCGGCCGGAGCGAATCGTGCTGGTGCTTATCGGTGCTTTGTTCAACCGTATGGCTCCGGTGCTGTGGGTGATCGCAGTGCTGTCGACTATCACGGTCATCCATCGAATGTGGTACACGTACCAGCAAATGAAGCCGCTGACAGAGCAGGAACTGAAGACACAGGCAATTGCGGCCGAGTCAAAGCCGAAAGAACAGCGTCCCAAATTGAATCCCGCCATCTCTGCCTGATCTGAGTAGAGACTCAGAATCTTGCGCCTCTACGTCACCTTTACGGCAGCCCGTCATAACACGCACCAATTGGAGTTCCCGGGGGATTGCTCGGTGGCGTCTTCCACGGCGCGTTGGTGAAATCGAAGAAGTCCAACAGGTTCGACACGTACGCATCGCGCGCCGTCAAGGGCTTCAAGTTGAATCGCGTTTCCACGAATGCCAGCCATGATGTCGAATCCGTCTGTCGATGAGAGACGTAGTGTGGCCTGCTGAACGGGGAAATCACGATTGTGGGAACGCGGAATCCGAAGCGCGTGAAGTCCCCGTCGGGGTCAAATGGGGGAGTTCCATGCGTAAGGTGCGCGTTCGAACATCGTGGATCAGAAGCACTAATACAAATGTCCACCGGTTTAATGCCATCAGGGCTGGGTACATTCGTCGGAGGGGGCACGTGATCGTACAAACCGCCGCCCTCGTCGAAGGTGAGGATGAAGACCGAGTCCTTCCACGCTGAGCTGTGCATCAGCTCGTTGATAAAGTGGGCGGTGTCTTTCACGCCGGCTTGAATATTGTCGAGGACGCCGGGATGCTCGTCGTTGTCAGCGCGTTCGATGTACGCCACGGCGGGGAGTGTTCCATTCGCAACGTCGGTGTCGAACTGTGCAAGCTTGAATATGTGGGGGCTCGCGCCATTGGGTCCGAATCTACTCATAAAGCCTGTGAAGGCGGCGGCCGATGTGTACAGTTCGTCGCTGTAGATCTTCCAGGAAACTCCGGCGGCCTGCAGACGATCGAATATTGTCGGACCTTGGATGGTAGGTTCGCTTCCCGCCATGGGATACGCATATCCTCCCGAGGTTGCTCCAACGAGATAGTAGCGATTGGGATCGGTCCTGGCAGGCGCCGGAGCAAACCAGCGATCCGAAACACCGAACTGAGTGGCGAGCCAGTAGTGATACGCGAGATCCTGTGCCGTGTAGAAGCCCATGGCACGAATGCCTTGTTTGTCGGGAATTGTGGGATTCGTGCCGGGCGCTCCCGCCGTCGCACTGGCGGCGCCGATCACAAAGCCGTCCATCCGCGGAGTATCGGAGGATGGGTCTTCTGCGTTAAACGCCCAGCGGGAGACGATCCAATCTGCGCTCGTGTTCTCAATGCACATCGTCTTGAGATGAAAGGCGTAGATTGGAGTCGTGGGGAATCCCGCGGAATTCGGAGCTTTATTCATGGCTCCGCAGGGCTTAGTCCAGTCGGAGTTCGTGCTGCTGCAATCGTCCGGCAGTCCGTCCACTTCCGCGGGCAACCCGAACTTGGCCCGGTATTCGTTCAATTTGCCAAAATAGGTATCGAAGCTGCGGTTCTCCTGCGCCAGGAAGATGATGTGATTCACCGCCCTGACATCTCCCGGCGAAGTTGCAGGCGTTACCTGCACCGAAGCTTGCGCTATCGCTCTGGCTCCTTGAGCGCCGGTCACGGTTAGAACGAAGTTGACGGTTCCAACATCGTTCAAGGTGACAACGGTTGAGGTTTGTCCGGCGCCAACCATGACATCTTTCCCATTCTGGGTCAATGTGATGGAATTTGCGTTGCTCGTGGTCCACTGGAGTGTAACCGATTGTCCCGCCGTGACCGTGGTCGGAGTGGCGGTCAGAGTAGCTGTTGGTCCTTCAGGTGGTGGTGGAGCGGTTACGGTAACCGTTCCCGACGCAGTCGCAGCACTTGTTCCTGCCGCCCCTGTGGCCGTCAGCGTAAATGTCGCGGTCCCGACTGTGTTGAGTGTAAACTGCATTCCCGGCGACGACAGCGGATTACCATCGAGCCGAACGAGTGTCCCGTTTTGGGCGAGGGACACGGAAGTCGCATTCTGAGTTTGCCAACTCACAGTCACCTTGTCTCCCTGCTGCACCGTGGCCGGTGTCACCGTAATGGTTGCCGTGGGGTTCGTGGAAATTGGCGTAGGAGTTGGAGTGGGCGTTGGGTTCGGGTTCGGATTGGGATTTGGATTCGTTACGGGGTTGCCTCCGCCGTTATTGTTGTGACTGCCGCTCAATCCCAAACAACCTATTAGCAGCAGCAATGAAAGCGATACAATGAGTGCGCCCAGCGTACGACAGACTCGAAACCCAAACATATGGCCCTCTACCACCAGAATGTGACGTGCTGAGTTCTCGGATGGAGCAGCAACTTGGCAAGTTGCCAGTCGCGGGGCGCGCAGACGCCTTTGGTGCCAACTTTCCTTTTCTTCTGAGTGTGTTACGGCCCGATGAATGTGCGGGAAGAGTCGGTCAAATCGATGCCGCCTCCTAGCACTCGATAATGTTGAGTGCGAGTCCGCCGAGTGACGTTTCTTTGTAGCGAGATTGCATATCCTGGCCGGTGCGATACATTGTCTCGATTACCTGGTCCAGGGAAACTTTGTGTTCGCCGGTCTCGCTCATCGCCATTCGGGCAGCATTGATGGCCTTCACTGATCCCATAGCATTACGCTCGATGCAAGGAATCTGGACAAGTCCGCCGATCGGATCGCACGTCATCCCGAGATTGTGTTCCATGCCGATTTCGGCTGCATATTCAATCTGCGCGTTGCTGCCACTGAGCGCTGCGACTAACCCCCCAGCTGCCATTGAGCAGGCAACCCCAACTTCTCCCTGGCAGCCCACCTCCGCCCCAGAAATTGAAGCGTTCTCTTTGTACAAGATCCCAATCGCACCCGCAGTGAGTAAGTAGCGAAATATACCTTCAGGGGTACTGCCGCGAATGAAACGTAGATAATAGCGGCCAACCGCCGGAATAATGCCAGCCGCACCGTTTGTTGGAGCGGTCACGACGCGACCCCCCGCGGCGTTCTCCTCGTTGACCGCCATGGCGAAGGCGTTCACCCAGTCCATCGGGGCGAGCGGATCGGAGCTACTCTGCTTGCTGAGCTTTTGAAAAAGATGGGGAGCGCGGCGTCGGACCCTAAGGCCACCGGGGAGAATACCTTCTGTGCGCAACCCTCGATCGATGCAGGCTTCCATCGTTTGATGAATTTCGTCGAGTCGCTGCTTGATCTCTGCTTCACTTCTCCAAACCCTTTCATTCGCAAGCGCAATTTCCCACATTGAGATTCGGCGCTCTTCACCGATGCAGAGCAAGTCAGCTGCGCTCGAGAACGGATACGGTACTGCTCGTTTCACTGTCCCGATGGCATGACTCGGTTTTTCGCCCTCCCGGCTGATGAAGCCGCCGCCAACCGAGTAGTAGATCTGCGTATCGACTACAGACCCATTCGCTGCAAAAGCGGTGAAGCGCATACCGTTGGAGTGTCCTGGTAGCACCTCAGTGGTGCGAAAGACGAGGTCGGTACTTTCTTCAAACCTGATCGGATGACGATGCAGCAATCGAATCGTTCTGCCGCTGCGAACCTCGTTAACCAGAGACTCGATGTTGGCGGGATCGACGTCGGCCGGACACTCGCCGAGCAATCCAAGAATGATTGCGCGATCAGTGGCGTGTCCTCGACCGGTTAGTGCCAGGGAGCCAAACAACTCGATTCCGAGCCGTGAAACTTTTTCAAGATCTCCAGCTTGCGCGATGCGATCCACGAAATCGCGAGCAGCCCGCATCGGGCCTCCAGTATGGGAACTCGAAGGCCCTACACCAATCTTGAAGATTTCAAAAATGCTGGTTCTCACGACAGACGATCAGAGCTAGTTGCTGATCCCTTTAACGATTATTGTAGCTGCTTTGGAATTGAGACGAGGAATCACTCTCGGATTGGGGAAGGCCCCCGAATGGGACAACACATCCAGGCAGCGAGATCAGCCTGAGCAACAGCTCAGCTTTTTTTCGACGTCACGGCGAAAAACGCGGTGGCATCCTGGTGAACGTGTTGCGTGCCGCAGGTTGGGCAGTGCACGTCACCTTTCTCGTATTCGCTAAGAGTAAGAATGATTTCGAACGGCTTCTGGCAATCTTCGCAGAAGAATTCGTAGCGAGGCATACCGCACCTCCCGGATCACGGCAGAATCACAGCCCAGAAATTCTACACCCAGCTGATGCCCGATCTTTTCTCCTCGAGCCCTACGTTCTCCGTAGAGTTGCCTCGATCATACCGTACGGTTCGTCAGTCGGAACGAAAACCTCATTGCGATTATCGATTCCAAAGCGGGACACATCGAACGCCAAATGATGTTTGTTCGGCATTGACAGACGTATCTCGCTGAGTTGATCGCAGCGTTCCAGGGCGGCTTCGGCCATCGCATAAAGCGTGTGCTGCACAGATTCACTCACATGGTTCGCGAACGTCTCCAACAACGCCTCTCGGACCGTTGTCCAGCACAAGCCAAAACTAGCATCCTCAACCCGATAGTCCCACTCTGCCTTCACCACGGTTGCAAGTATGCGATCTCGAGTCTCCGGCAGAGTCGTAAAGCTATCCTTGAGGAACCCGTCAAAGGCGGAGCCTGCAGTTCTCATGACCAGGAGATCTTCGATTCCGGCTGAGAGAGTCATTCTTTCGCGACTTCCCGATGCAATAGCGGTACGACGCTCGTTGCCTCCCGAAATGAACGCTGTAGGGTGCGGCTTCGCTTCGGCTGGAATGCGCGACCAGTGATGTTCGGAGATGCTCACAGTCACCGCAGTGACCTGCGCATTGTTTGCGAGAAAGTGGGATACTAATCCCGTTCCGAAGTGTTCTATCTCGCCCACCGGATGCTGTGCTGCCAGCGCATACACGGTGTTCTTCATCGTGTCGGTGGGTAGAACCTTGCTGTTGTCTCCCTTCGTGTGCACGGCATCGAAGTCGCCCTCGAAGCGAATGTCTACAGAGATGTCTTTGATCTCGTGCTGCGCACCGCTTCGAGTAACACGCAGCAGGCGCACGCGCGACTTGCCATAGTTGTTGGCGATGAGTTCGAAGCTCATCGGCTAGCTGCCTCGATAAGTAGCGTATCCGTATGGACTAAGCAATAGCGGAACGTGATAGTGCTGCGCGGGATCGTGGATCTCAAAGATTACTTCTACCTCGGGAAAGAAGGAACCTCCCAGACCGGACAAATAGTGACCAGTCTCGAAGGTGAGCCGGTATTTTCCTCGCTGCAGCTTCGATTCCCCAAGCAAATCCATCAGTCGTCCGTCGCGGTTCGTCACTCCGCGGGCAAGCTCTCGCCATGTGCCGTCCGAGTGCAAATGAAGTGAAACCGGAATGCCGGCAGCCGGTTCTCCTCGCGCCGTATCGAGGACGTGAGTCGTAATCGGGCTGGAACGGTCGGTCATGTTATTTCAGAAGATCATGCCTCGATGAGCTTCTGCAATCGAAGTTGCGTGATCTTCTTCTGTTCACCGGCGGCGACCTGAAGCTCGCGTGCGGCATCATTGCTGAGTCGATCGGTCAGCAGCTCTAAGATCTCCTCAGCCGATTTTTCACTCGCGCACACGATGAAGATGTACCCGAAGCGCTCATAATATTCCTGATTGCGCCGTTGTAGCGCATTTCGGACTTGAAGCGAGGCCACCGCTGCTCGAGACTGCTCCTGTTGTGACCAGCGCCGTGCCTGTCCGCTACTGATGCTCTCTTTTTCTTCGCCGATCTGCGGATGACTAGCGAACGCTTCCTTCCAGTCATCAGGCGTCATTCGCTCGCAACTTGCCGCGTGCTGATCCGTCAGTTGCTTGAGATCCGCGAATGGCCGGTGCTCGGTCATTGCTACTGCCCATTTGAGCGAACCGCAGCAGTTCAGCAGGACGCTGCTCGCTGCGTAATCGGGCAATGCATTCAGCCAGCGCAAACGAGCCTTGGTCAGAGCGCATTTTTGGGGCACTCCGTAGACGCGCAGCCGTGCCACTCCCCCATCTGGATAGATGTTGAAGCGCACGTGAGTCGCTACCATTTGTCCTTCGACTTGGAAGCGATGAACAGAGTCTGCGCTAAGTGATGTGCGTGAGAGCAATTCACTCCATGAACAATTCGCGAGATCTGAGGCTCGGGATTCATGCGCGCAGATTTCCAGCGAGCAGCTCTCTGGGAAATTACCTTTGAAATATGAAGTGTCGACCTCGATTGCCTGAACCGCTCCTGCAACCCCGAGTTGAATTATTACCCAGTCGTGACCTGGGCCACGACGGCGTTTTGTCTCCCACCCATCGTGCATGCCGGAGCTGGGATCAGGCATGAGCAAGTTCTGTGGAGCGCTAAAGAATCTGTCGCTGCAATCCAGCACTCGCCCACCGTTCGTCAGGGCGGCAAGGTCGTTCAAGTCGGCGGAGTTGAGAGCACCTTCCAGTTTAGGAACAGCTTCTCCGAAGACGCGAAGCCGGGCCACACCGCCGTCAGGGTAGATATTTAAACGTACATGAGTGTAGCGATGAGGATCAGTTATGGTGAAGGTATTCTGACTGTCTCCCTGAAGCTGCGATCGAGAAAGCAGTTCAGTCCACGGCGTGCCACCAGCCAGGTCAACATTTGATTGCTCGATCGCGCAAGCTTCTAAGGAGCATGATTCCGGAAAGTTACCGCGGAAGTAGCTGGTGTCAACGACGATCTGAGAGATTACGCCTGATATTCCCAGTTGCAGAATGCACCAATCGTGTCCGGGAGTGCGACGACGGCGTGATTCCCAGCCGTCCATCCACTTGCCCCGATCACTGTATTTGTCCTCCAACCAAATCGGCTTGGCTGCTTTGATCAGATTTTCTTTGGGAGCAAAGAAATCGTCGTTCGCAGCAAGTACGCGGCCGCCAACTCGCTCCGACGCAAGGTCAAGGAAATCGGAGAATTCACTCATGCCTCTCCTCGACGCAAGACATGTCCTCGCTGCCCAAGTGGAAAGTCGCCGGAAGTATAGATCTCTTCCCCACGAAGAAAGGTCGATTGCACGATTCCAAAAAGAGTTTGTCCAGAATAGGGTGTGAGCTTGTGCCGAAAGAACATTTTTTCAGCTTGCACCTGGAACGACTGATCCGGATTCCAGACTACCAAGTCGGCATCTCGTCCGGCAGCAATTTCGCCCTTTTTCAACAATCCCGAAATCCGGGCGGGTTCTCGACACAGCCAACGTGCGATGTCCTCGATGCCGAATCCACGTTTGTGAGCACGAGTCCAAAGTAGCGGAAGCGTGAGTTGTAGCGAAGCGATTCCGCCCCACGCTCGCATGTAGTCTCCGGTATCCGTGCACTTCGTTTGTGGAGGCGCGGGAGAGTGATCGCTCGCAACAAAGTCGATCGTGCCGTCGCCCAAAGCTTTCCAGAGACGCTCTTGATTAGCAGTCTCACGAATGGGAGGCGCACATTTGTATTGAGTTGCGCCATCCGGAATTTCTTCTGCAGCTATCGTCAGGTAATGTGGGCAAGTTTCAACGGTAAGCTTCGTTCCACCAGCTTTAGCCGCGCAAATGATCGGCGCAGCTGCGGAGGATGATAGATGGACTATATGCACCCTGGCCTTGTACTCCTTCGACAGCCGAATGAGTAGGTCGATCGCCTGGTCTTCTGCTGTTGAAGGATGTGACGCGAGCCAAGTTGAATAGGACCGGGAATCTCTCCGGCTGATCCTCTGTGTCGCGTCTTCGATTGGACCGGGAAGTTCCGCATGCGCAAGCAGCAGCGCGTCGATCCGAGCCAATTCGGGGAACGCGAGCCGCAGCTCGGACTCACTAAGTGCCTCGAACTCTGGCACGCCTGAGGCAATTAGAAAGCATTTGAAACCGAATACTCCTTCTCCATACATACGCGAGAGTTCGGCCACATTTCCCGGAATCATTCCACCCCAAAAGCCAACATCGACAAACAACTTGCCCTGGGCGAACGCTACCTTCTCTCGAAATGCCGCAATAGTCGTAGTGGCAGGGATGCTATTGAGCGGCATGTCGATCAAGGTAGTTACACCGCCAGCGGCGGCGGCCATTGTTGCTGTTTCAAATCCTTCCCATTCCGTGCGGCCAGGCTCGTTAATGTGTACGTGGGTGTCAACGATTCCGGGCATGATCACTGAGTCCTCGAAATCGATAACCTCATCACACGGAATGGCTTTGTGCTCAATGATCTTGGCAATCACTCCGTCGCGCACCACGATCGCAGCCGCGCGGATGCCTTCAGGGAGCACAACGCGATTGCTGCGAAGCACGCGTTCGCTTGCCCTCACGGGCATGTCCTTGCAAAAGTTAACTCTCGCGCTGCAACGGCCACTCCATTAGCGAGAGACGCAGTTCCTGCGCTTTTATCCGGCTCTCCGGAACTCATAGCTGAAGAAGGAATTCTGCGAGCAGATTTTGCGCCACGCGCGTTCGATATTGGGCATTGGAACGGAAATCGTCAACCGGACTCATTTCCGCGGCGAGTTGCTCCTGTGCTTCTCTAATTCGAGAGGATCCTGCGCCGCCGAGTAACAACGCTTCAGTCTTCAAGCAGCGAAGAACGGTTGGTGCGACGCTCCCCAGGGCAACACGAATGTCACGGATTTTGCCATCTTCAACCTCAGCTGCTCCGGCGAAACAAACTTTTGAAATCGCCTGTGCCTTGCGGGTTCCCACCTTTCGGTAGTGCTGTCGCCATTGCTTGTTGCGGCGAGGCAGACGAATGCGAGAGATGATCTCGTCGGACGCCAGATCCATTTGCTTGTAGCCGGTATGAAAGCGCGAGTAGGGAACTCTTCTCACTCCGCGGTGTGACATGAGTTCCAACTCGGCATCGTACGCGAGCAATGCGGGAGGTGAATCCGCGGCAGGCGATGCATTCGCGATATTCCCTGCGAGCGTTCCACGATTCTGGTTAGCAATACTGCCAGTCTCACTCGCTGCTTGACACAGCAGCTGGAACTCACTTTGTAGAACAGCATTGCGCTGCAGCTCACTGTACCTCGTGAGAGCGCCGATCGTTACATGAGTGCTTTTGACCTCAATGCCACGCAGCTCCCTTACACGCATAAGATCTACAAAGTTTTTGCGATGCGCCAACTTACCTTGCTCGAGAAGCACCATCAAATCGGTGCCACCGGCAAAAGGCTTCCACTCGCCGGGTTCGGAGGACACCATTTCCAGCGCCTCGCCGAGATCTCGGGCCTGGCGCATTTGATAGCGTAGGAGATACGATTTCATTTGGCCACAGCCTGTGCCAGTCTTCCGGATGCTGTCTTGATCGCCTCAAAGATCCGTGTGTAACCGGTACATCGGCACAGGTTCCCCGCGAGGACATTTCGCAGGTCTTGATCGGTCGGGAGGGGATTGCGTTCGAGCAGAGTCCAAGACGCCACCACCATACCTGGAGTGCAAATGCCACATTGCGCGCCACCACACTCAACAAACGCCTCCTGTAACACCCTGGCTTTTTCGTTCTGAGCCAGTCCTTCGATTGTGATTACTTGGGTTTCTTGCACTTGCAGAATTGGAATCAGACAGCTATTGACGATCTCCCCGTCGAGCAACACCGCGCACGCGCCACACTCACCTTCGCCGCATCCTTCCTTGGTCCCCGTGAGATGCAGATCTTCACGCAATACATCAAGCAAGCGGCGCAAAGGATGAGCAGTTACAGACTGCGGCTTTCCGTTCACCGTAAACCGAACGTTCGGGCGGAGTTCTTCAGACAAGTGCAGCCTCCGTCGCTCGCATCAGCACTTCCGGCGTCGCCGGAATGCGGTCTATGGGTACTCCGATCGCATTTTCAATTGCGTTGACGATGGCGGGCGCGGGTCCGTCGATCGGCAGTTCACCTATACCCTTCGCACCTCCGGGACCGTGTTTGTATGGAACTTCTTCGAAGTAAACGCGAATCGGCGGAAGATCTGCTGATGTCGGCATGATGTAATTCGTCATCTGAGCGTTTACCATGCGCCCTTCTCGCCAGCAGACATCTTCATACAGCGCGTATCCGATGCCCTGCGCCACCCCACCCTCGATTTGGCCATGTGCCAGAATGGGATTGACCACTCGACCTACCTCCTGCACTGCAACAAAATCCTCGACTTGCGTCTCCCAGGTGCGCGAGTCGACGGAGACCTCGGCAACGTACACTGCCCACGCATAGGTCGCATACGCGTCCCCTTGATATTTCTCATCATCCCAAAAGATGCCCGCAGGAGTCGAGTACTTACTCTCAGCCTTGAGCATCCCATGCCGCTGAATGTATTGCCCGCAGGCCATCTTGAATTCCTCAGCCGAGTATTCGCGGCGCAATAGCTCACTGTGAACCAGGACCTCGCGAATTTGCAGACACGCCGACTCCACGAGCTTGCCGACAATCATGCAAGTCCGCGAAGCCACGGTTGGGCCACTGTTTGGGACCATCGAAGTATCCGGAGTGGCTACTTCCACTGCATCAATTTCGACTCCCAGCGCCTCTGCCGCGATTTGGCGAAAGACGGTGTTTGTCCCCTGTCCCATTTCAGTACTTGACGCGAGTACTCGGATCCTGCCCTCCTTGGTAACTTCTACGGCGAGGACCGAGCCCATGGAGCGTTCTCCGGATCCGGTGAATCCAGCGCCGTGCATGAACGATGCAAAGCCCATGCCGCGCTTGATTTTCGACGTCTGATTCTCGCGAGCAAAGCGTTCCTGCTTTAGGCGGTACTCGCTTAACTCCAAAGCTCGGTTCATGAGCTGCTCGAGATTTATTGGCTCGCGCACAATCTGGCTTACCGCAAGGCTTTCCCCTTCATGAACGAAGTTCCGTCGGCGAAATTCAGCCGGCGACATGTTGAGTCTTTTCGCGACTCGGTCCATGTGGCGCTCCAGCGCGAAGATACTTTGCGGAGCGCCAAAACCACGAAAAGCGCCATGCGGAGGATGATTCGTAGCTACAGCCTTGCTCCGAATGCGGACGTTCGGGCAGACATAGGGACCTCCTGCGTGAATTGTGCCGCGTGAGAGCACTACGGTTGAGAGCGTGCTGTAAGCGCCGCCGTCCACTGTAAATTCAATGTCCATCGCAAGCAGCTTGCCGTCGCGGCTCACAGCAGTGCGGTGGCGTGTCCGCGATGGATGACGTTTCGTTGTCGCCGCCATGTCTTCCGCGCGATCATAGATAATCTTCACCGGCCTACCGGCCTTCCTCGCCAGCAGCGCCGCATGACAAGCAATCACCGACGGATATTCTTCCTTCCCACCGAATGCACCGCCGGTCTCAGTCTGAATCACGCGAACTTTTTCTGAAGGCAAATTCAGAAGAAGTATGAGAGCCTTATGAACATAATAAGGGCATTGCATCGAGCCCCAGATCGTAATTCCCGATTCAGGACTGTACTGTGCAATCATCCCTTGAGGCTCAATGTAAAGCTGCTCTTGTGCTCCGGTGTGGTACTCGCCTTCAACGATGACGTGGGCTTTGGCCCACGCGCTGTCCACGTCCCCTTTCTCCACGAGCAAAGTCTTGAAGACGTTGTCACTGCCCCAGATGATCTCTTTTTTGGCCAAGGCATCGTCGATGTCGAAGATTGCCGGAAGCGGATCGATGTCGAGCGTCACGAATCGCCGGGCTTCTTCCAGCAATTGCTCGTCGCTATGCGCGAGGAGTAAGACAGGCTCTTCGGCATGATTAATTATCTTCTCGGAGAGACAAGGCTGATCGTCGGCAATGAGCGCGATTCGATTCCTGCCCGGAATATCAAGAGAAGTCACAATCGTGAACTCGTGCCAGGGAATCCGGGGATCAAACTGAATGTTGCGGATGCTTCCGCGGGCGATGGAGCTGCGGACGGTAACGCCATGCAGCATCTCGGGAAAGGAGAGATCGTCCACGTATCGCGCTTGCCCGGTAACCTTGCTGCGACCTTCAGTGCGGGGAAGAGAAGATCCAATCAGACGCTCTGTCATTCGGTCTCAGAGACTTTGCTGGCAAGTCATCGAAGAGGTGGAATGCATAATACCGCAGCAGGCTTACTCTTCAGAAATGGGCAATTTGAACGGGGAAACTGGCGGAGAGGGGGGGATTCGAACCCCCGATAGAGCTTTTGACCCTATAACGGTTTAGCAAACCGCCGCCTTCAGCCACTCGGCCACCTCTCCGGAGATTATGCGAGCATCGGCAGAAACATCGCATTCGCCGGGTAATCAAGCTGTTTGGATTATAACGGATGTCTAATACCGAGCTGCTCCTCAAGCTTAAAGCTCATAGCTCGTCGCACGCTTGCGTTTAAGTAACCTTCGGAGTGTCGGGAATACCCGGACAGGTTACCTGAATTGCCAAGGGCGGCCGCTTTGAGAGATGAACCCACGGCGCTGATAACTCGTACCCATTACAGGAACTTCGGAAAGATATTTGTTATATACTTCGACAACTCTCCCAGCAATCTGTACCCCGAGGCGCTTGCATGGAGCCGCGCGACCGACGACGACACGAGGACCCCACTCTGGGCGCCGGTCCCGCCGTCAAAGACGAGAGTTCGGGAACAGGAGCTCCTAGTCCGTTTGTCACTGGCGGCATTCCTACGGGCGCAGGTTCAGCAGCGGCTGCCCGCGCTGCCATCAACTCCTCGGCCATCCTTGAACCCGGTACTCTGCTCGGCGGACGTTATGAAATTATCGCCATGCTTGGGCTGGGCGGCATGGGTGCTGTTTATAAAGCATACGATCGCGACATCGAGCGCGAGATTGCCCTGAAAGTCATTCGTCCCGATCTGGCATCGAATCCCGAGCTCCTCCAGCGCTTCAAGCAGGAACTCCTTTTGGCTCGGCAGATTGCGCATAAGAACGTAGTACGTATCTTCGATGTGCGCGAATCCGGCGGCATCAAGTTCATCACCATGGAGTTCATCAATGGACGTGATCTCCGCGGCCTGCTCGCGCAACACGGCAAACTTCCCGCTGCCGAGGCGCTCGACATCATGCACCAGGTTTGCCTGGGCTTGGCCGCCGCACACGCCGAGGGTGTAATCCATCGCGATCTGAAGCCGGGCAACATTATGCGCGATCAGCAGGGGCGTGTAGTCGTCATGGACTTCGGTCTCGCTCGCTCGCTTGATGGCGGAGGCATGACTCAGACCGGCGCGATGCTTGGCACGATGGAGTATATGTCGCCTGAGCAGGCGAGGGCCGAGTCTCTCGACGAACGGTCTGACCTGTTCACGATTGGATTGATTCTTTACGAGCTGATTACCGGCCGGACGCCTTACGCGGCGGAGAGTGCGATTGCCAGCTTGCTGAAGCGGACACAGGAGCGTGCGGTCTCGATGTCAGAGGTTGATGCAAGCATTCCGCGATCAATCAGTGCCGTTGTCGCTAAGTGTCTCGAGACGGATCCCAAGAACCGCTATCAAAGCATCAACGAGCTAATCGCGGCGATCGAGGAGCTACAAGGGAAGCGTCCGTCGTCAGTTTTTGCTAAGCCGCTGCCCAGCGGCGTGAGTAAGCGGACAGTCGTGATGATCAGTGCAGCGGTGGCTGTAATCGCCGCGGCAATCGCAACTGGCGTTTGGTTCATCGGATCCAGATTATCTCCGACGACTCACAAGCCGGTCACAGTTTTGCTTGCAGATTTCGAGAACACCACCGGCGACTCGGTCTTCGATGGAACTCTCGAATCCAGCTTCGGCCTGGCGATCGAGGCGGCGCCCTTTGTAAATTCTTACGACCGTGGACAGGCACGGAAGGTACTAAAAGGCCCACTCAGCAAAGGAACAATATTGGACGAGGCGAATGCGCGCCTCGTCGCGGAGCGCGAAGGGGTCAGCGTCGTGATCAGCGGGTCGATTGGGAAAGCGGGAAACGGCTATCAGCTCACCTGCAAGGCGATTGATGCGCTCACCGGCAAAGTGATGGGCCAGAATAGTAGCGAGGCGGAAAACAAGGGTGCAGTACTCAGTTCGCTCGGTACGCTTGCCACGAATCTGCGCGACACGCTGGGCGACAATACGCCGGAATCGACCAAACTGGCGCAAAAGGAGACGTTCACTTCGGCATCGCTTGAAGCAGCGCACGCTTACAGCGTGGCCCAGGATCTGCGTTACGCCGGAAAGACTGATGAGGCAATCAAGGCATTTAAAAACGCCCTCGACCTCGACCCGAACTTCGGAACTGCATACGCAGGATTGGCAGCGATGTACTTCAATAAAGGACGTCGCGAGGAGGCCACTGAGTATTACAAGCTGGCGATGAAGCATGTTGACCGAATGACCGAGCGCGAAAAATTTCGCACTCGCGGCGGCTACTATCTCGCCAGCATGAATCCGCAGAAAGCTGTTGAGGAGTTCAGCACTCTGGTAGACCAGTATCCTGCGGACACTATGGGACACAGCTCTCTGGCCTATGGTTACTATTTGCAGCATGACATCAAACGCGCCATTGAAGAGGCACGAAAGGCGTTGGCGATTTATCCGAAAAATGTGCCGTATCACAGCAATGTCGCTTTATACGCCACCTATGCAGGGGATTTTCCTACAGCGGAGAAAGAAGCACGCGCTGCGCTGGAACTGAATTCGTCATACGCGAAGGCATATCTATCGCTTGGATTTGCGCAAATCGCGTCAGGAAAATATTCGGAAGCTGCGCAAAGCTATCAGCAGCTCGCAGCTGTGAACCCCTCTTTGGCGGCGACGGCTGAGGCGGACCTGGCTCTGTACCGCAGCAATCCCGGTGCGGCTTTGCCAATACTGCAAAAAGGCATCGCTCACGACCTTGCGGATACTCCGCAAAGAAGTGAAGACAGTGCGGCACAGAAATATGTCATGCTCGCTGAAGCGCAGCTCATGATGGGGAAGACTTCTGATGCGCTTGGGTCTCTGGACAAGGCGACTGCTCTTAAGAAGGACGCGGTGCTCTTCCCCGCAGCTCGCCTGTATGCTCAGGCGGGACAGGACGCAAAAGCTATTATCCTTGCGGGAATGTTGAGCAAAAATCTTGAGCCAGGTCCTCGAGCCTTTGCGAAGGTAATCGCGGGTGATATTGCTCTCCGACACAATCAACCGACCGACGCCATCAAGAATTTCCAGGAAGCGCAAGAGATATTCGATACATGGATTGGCCGATTTGATCTAGCTCGAGCTTACATCGCCGCGGGCGCATACACCGAAGCCGATAGCGAACTTTCGAGCTGCGTAAAACGCCGCGGAGAAGCGACCGATGTGTACGTGGATGTCGTGCCGACCTTCCGCTTCTTTCCTGCAACGTACTACTACCTTGGACGCAATCTCGAAGGCCTGAAGAGCGGCGGCGCCTCGGACGCATACAAGACCTTCTTGGGATTCAAGGTAGCCGAAGCGGAAGATCCAATGGTCGCAGACGCCAGCCGGCGAGCTCACTAAAAGGTTCCCAGCTGATAGTTTCCATTACCCGGGAGGCGACGCGCGCTCGCTCCACGAGAGAACAGGCCAGCGACAATGTGAGCCAGCTCCGCCCTGGGGAGGCCAGCCGGCACTTCGCTGATAGCATTCCTATTGTGGAACTGTCGCCACCGGATTCAAACCCACATCCGGCATTACATCCACGATTCCTGAGAATGTATTGCCACCCGTACTGAAGTCGCTCGTGACTTTGAAGTTCCACGGTCCGCTGGTTGCTATCCCCGACGTGTTGCTCGATGCCGTGTTCGTGAGCAGCGACAACGGGAAGCTCACATCCATTCCATCAACTAGAATCGTGACTGGCGCCGTCCCCAAAAACGCGAAGTTGTTGCAGCCCCCTGTGGCCTGGTAAATCGCCGCTGTGTTGACGCCGAATCCGGACTGTGCAATTACCAGATAATCCGTGCCAAGCGTCGTCGCATCGCCTGCGCATCCTGCGTCCGATCCCGCGCTTCCCGTTGCGGGATTCTGATCTGTGTCAAGCAGGAACTCCGCTTCGGTAGTTGAGGAATTAAATGTTGCTGGAGCAAAGCGAACGCTGAGTGTCACTGTGCCGTCGCTGAGTGTTGTGACTGTGCCAGACACTAAGTCCCCATTGGCAACACCAGCGTCGACAGGATCAATGGCTTGACCGGTGAAGAGAGCTGTCACCAGCTTCACGATGGTTGCGTACTGAGTCGTGTCGTTTAGCGATATCACGATGTTGTAGCAGCCGGAGGCGCCGTTAAGTCCACTCGTATCCCAGTTGAAGACAAATGCTCCTCGCGCTGGATCATAGGTAAAGGTGCTGTTCAATCCCTGGGGGATTGGGTAGAGCGTAATTCCCGGACCGGGAACAGATCCCGTGCACGCCTGATTTGGAATTGCAACGATGCTTGTCAGTGTGCTTACGTCCGTGATGGCGACTGGAGGTACGCTTCCGTCTGCCAGCGTCCAGGCAATCGGCACAGCCGAGCCCAGCGGGAAGTTGCCCGAGTTGCTTGGAGCTGCTGTCGTTCCCGCGGAGGCCAGTGGCGCCTGGAAGCCGGTGAAGCCGTAGATGACGAGATAATTCGTACTCGCCGTTGCCGGATTGCCGGACTCATCGACGGCATTCACCGTGAACGTTCCTGGTCCAATCGGTGTCGCCGTATAAGAATTAGCAGAGGGGTTGGCCAGACAGTCTACGAGATCGCCACCGCCAGCGTCGTTGCAAGTAAATGCCGGAGTGATCTGCGAGTTCAGAAGGAACGTCTGCGCAGGTGCAGGGCTGGTGATTATGATAACTGGCGTGATCTGGTCGATCTTCACCGGACCAAATGACCCATTGCCGGTATTGCCGGCGATGTCCATGCAGCTTCCCTGAATGTTCGTGTTCTGAGTCGGCCCCGCCAGAGCAGTGTTGCCAGTAGTCGATCCCGGTTTGGGACCAGACAGCGTATCGCTGCAGCTGAAGGAGACGGTTACCGGAGATTGGGCCGTCCAAGTACCTGCTATATACGGGGCATTGTTCGGTCCTGCTGTTGCGCTTCCTGTCACAACCGGTGGCGTCTTGTCGATGAGGATCGGCCCAAACGCGAGTGGCGCATTCATCGATACATTGCCTGCGTTATCAGTGCAACTGCCACTTGAGTTCACACCAGCCGCAGTGGTCTCTTGCGTAAACGTCTGCGAGCCCGTGGGCGAGCCAGGGGCAACACCTGAATTTGCGTTCGCAGCCGAGGTGTTGTCGACGCATGAGTAAGTAACCGTGACATCCTGATTGCTCCAAGTTCCTGCGATGTAGGGAGCCTGCCCGGCAGTCGCGCCAACCGAAAGGACCGGCGGTGTTTTGTCGATCATGATTGGACCAAAGGCAGTCGGAGCAGACACAGCATTCGAGGCGTTGTCGATGCAACTCCCTGTCAACGTTGTGCCTGAGGTCTCAGCGGTGAGCGTCGCTGCGGCCATGGACGTGAGCGGATCGAGCTGTGTCACTACAGCAATTACGCCAGCAGGCAGTCCGTTGATCACCGGATAAACCGCACCTGGGCCGGAGAAGTTGTCGGAACAGGTGAAGGTCACGGTGACGTTTTGACTCGTCCAAGTTCCGGGGGCATATGGAGTGCTTGGATTTCCTGCGGTCGCGGTGACAGTCGCAATTGTGGGCTTAGCCGTGTCAACCGTGATCTGCACTGACGGATCTGTGGAGAATGAAGAGCTTGCCGGTACACTCGTAGGTCCGTTGATGTAGGTTGCATTGGCGGTCGCGCTGAATTGATTCACCAAGCCGTTGCCGCCGGAGGTCGTACACGTATAGAGGAACTCCTGCGAGCTGTTGGATGCAATCAAAACGCCGGATGGGCTTGCAGGCGAGCAAGTGAGAACCGGTGTTGGGCCGCCACCACCCGGTATGGCGGTGAATGCCAGCACTGATGCCGTTACGTTGCTGGCTGCTGCCGGACCGATGTTCGACACAGTCGCCTTCACAGTGATCGAATCACCAGGATTTCCGGAGAGATAAATCCCGCCGTTGTCCGTATTTTGAGCCGTGATTCCCGTGACGGTGAATTTGTTGACGTTCAGCGTCAGGTTGGTCAGGTCGAAGCTCTGCTGACGCGGCACGACCTGTCCATTCAGTATTCCCGTAGGAGCGTCGGCAGCCTGTAGCGCCACAGGAAAGGCACCAGGAGCAGATGTCACAGGACCTGAAAACAATCCGGCAGGGTTCAGAGTGATATTCGTGGGCAACGTGCTTTGGGTGATGAAGGAAACTGGAGCGACGCCACCTACAAAAGTGGCCATAAAGCCGGCACCATTGTTGTAGTTCGTGCCGACGACGGCGACGGGAAGTGCAATCGTTGTGATCGTTAGTGAGGCTGCCGGCGTGTTCGTACCGGTATTTGCTCCCCCTGCGACCGCGACTGTCTTCACTGGCTGATCGGGCAAAGAGGTCGTCATGATCCCGAACACGCGCATCGTTACCCGGCCGGCTTCGCCTGGCCCTAGTGAGATCGTCGCATCTGGCTGAACGCCTTGCGTGTCGCTGCCATTATCCGGAACACCCGGACTGGTAGAGAGCGCCGGGTTCGGAATGCTGGCAATGGATTGGTTCTGCAGCTCCACCTTCAGATCGCAGGCGCTCGCTACTGGTGTGGGATAGGTCTTACGCGCGATTAATTGACACTTGCGCGTGTCACAGAGCGAACCGATCGCCTTCGCAAATTGCTTGGCTGTATAGCTCGAACTCGTGTTGCCTTTATTCGAGAGTTTGAAAGTGAAGTCAGTAATACCCCCACCGTCGGCGGGGTTCGTGATGTCCGGATTCGTGATATCCGGATTCGTGATGTCCGGATTTGTGATATCCGGATTCGTAATGTCCGGATTTGTGATATCCGGATTCGTGACTTGCACATTGACGATATCCGGATTCGTAATGTCTGGGTTGGTAATATCCGGATTCGTAATGTCGGGGTTGGTGATGTCAGGGTTCGTGATGTCGGGGTTGGTGATATCCGGATTTGTTACCGTCGGGTTGTAGACTTCGCTGTTCGTGATGTCCGGATTTGTGATGTCAGGGTTCGTAATATCTGGATTTGTGATATCCGGGTTGGTGATATCCGGATTGGTGATGTCAGGATTGGTGGAATCTGGGTTGATCGCTGTTGTGCTCTGCAAGCCGCCATTGATCGGAGTGCCGCCGATTCCCGTAATCTGGGCAACGTTGACACTTATGCTCGGAAACTTCAGCGACGACGTTACGAAGACAGTTCGGGAGACCGTTGTCCTCGGCAAGGCGATTACGTCGACAAAGTTCGCGCAATTGAATTGAGTGAAGGATGCGGTTGTGCCGGAGTTATCGGTCTGGCAGAGGCTAGCCCCAGGCGGGTTGAGAGGGATCACGCTGAAGCGATAAAACGTCTGCTGATTGGTTGTGTTCCTCGCGAAAACCGAAAATGCGCGTTGGATTGGTGCGTTGTTCTTGGTCGAATCCGTCAGCGGCTTGGTGTTCTCTTTTATGCCGACCATCAAACCTTGAGTAATACGAGACGCGTAGACATTCTGGTTGCGGGAACCAGCCTGTCCTGGCACGCAAGCAGGGCGTGTCTGCGTCGGGTCATATCCGCTTGTGCCCGGGCTAGAAAATCCCACTGGCGTGTACAGCTGCCAATTCTGGGTGCACACACCGTTGTTGCACACCACGGGCGGCGGACGAACGTCGCGATTGTCGGTCCAGGTAGTGTGGAATACCGCAGCGTTCGAAGGTTGGGTATTGAACAGCCAAGTGTTGTTGGGTCCAGGCAGCATAGTCAGTGCTGCGGTATCGATGTAGTCCCCGATGAATGGCTTGGTTCCTTGAGCAAACATCGGAAAGTTCGGCGGATTAAATTGCATTTGCTCAATTTGCCGCGAACCGGGACGACTACCGTACTTGTATTGCGAGATCCTGACGCTGGGGAATAATAGGTTCGTTCCCGTACTGAACTTTGCAGGATCAATGAGAGCTCCGCGCACATCGATCGTGTGGCGAATCTTCATGCCTGCGTCAGAGATTGTGGCGCTGAATACCTTCGCATAATTAGGGTTCGCGCCGTCGAGGTCGCTTCCCTGAATGGGAACTCGCTGTTCTACGAGATCGGACGTCTTGGCACAAACACTCCCTGTGGGGCACGTCAAAATTCCTTTGGTGTTGTCCTCGCGATTGTCGAGAAAGGCCAAGAGAATCTTGCCGTACGCAAAGGACAGCGAAGGCATGAGCTGATGACCAGGAACGTTCGCCGCCGTAGGATCGGCAATGTATGGTTTCGTCCAGGTTTGTGAGCCCCTAGCTAGCGTTGTGATCATGATTCGCGAAGCGCCCAGCGGGCCCATGTTGCGCTGCGAGAAGGCAAGCCAGACTCGTCCGGAGCCGTCAACTGCGGCCGCTGGCAAATCTGTCTCTCGAAAGGTTGCGCCATTCACGTCTTCATCAAATGCGGTGAAAGCCGGGAACGTATACGCCGTTCCGTTGCTGAACGTGCTTCCTCCATTCGTGGAATAAGCGTACTGAATGGCATCCGGCTGGTTAATCCTGTCGATCTGGCGCCAGAACACGTATACCGTGCCCGTGCCCGGATCGATACTAGCCACCGTTCCCTGACTCAGCTTGATGCTTTGAGCCAAGGATGTGGGATGGCTCCAGCTGGCTCCGCAATTCGTCGACGTGACGACCTTGATCTTTGAACTTGGATTAACGCTCGAGCCGGTGAACTGCGTATAGAACACGTAAACGTAGCCGCTCAGAATCGTCTTGCCATTGATGTTGCAGGTTGCAGTTCTTCCCGGCCGCGGCACGTCGACCGCAATCCAAGGTTTGTCGAGGAACTGCCCACTCGTTCCAGTATCCACCAGGTTCACGTTCAAGTATAGAAACGGACTTCCTGTCCCGTTCTTCTGCCGCTGGATAGCGCCGGCACCATTCCCTTTGTTGTTCTGGTCCTGAATGGTTGCCACAAAGACGCCACTGGGGGAATTAGTACCACGGTTAAAGACGAGACCGCTGTAATAGAAGAGCCCGTGTGTTCCAGCGCGCACAGTCGGATCTGTCGCGGTTGTGTAGTTGTGCAGCGTGGATGCCGGGCCAACTCCGCTGGTGTCCTGCGGAAATCCTGGCAGGAGCGTGCTGCTCCAGCTTTGCCCACCATCGAGTGAAGTGAAGATACTTACCCATGCGTCGCCGGTTTCCTTCCCCTGATCAGGAGGAAACGGAATGTCGACCGTGCGATAGTCGTTAGCTCCCGCCAGCAGATGCTGCGGGTTCCGAGTTGAAACCGCCATGGACGGTTCGTTCTGCCGTTGTAGGTAAGGATCACCCCCGATAGGCTGCGTGCCCGACACCATGTTGATGTTCTGTCCGGCTACTTGCGCGGACGATGACAACGATAAGACACACAGGAAAACAACAAACGCAGACAGACCCAGACAGCGTCGATTCATCAAAGATTCCTTAGCGGGATAAATTCACCAGGGCCGAGAGCAATTACTGCCTGGGAGCCGGGGGATGGCTCCGCGCGGTGTGGCTGGCCCGCAAGCCAGCAAAAATCCAAATCCCAAAATGTGGGGTCCAAGCATTCTGAGTTGGAGCGCAAAAGGAGTCAACAACTTTTCGGGACGGAAAGCTGTGAATTAGCAATGAAAACTCAACGGCTGCGCAACCTGTTTCACAGTAACTTTGGATTGTTACTGGCCCTACTTATCTCGGATTATGTTGCGCTTGGCCGCATTTGAGTAAGGCGGAACGTCATAGTTCCCCAAAATGCGCGGGCACGCATTTGTACGGGGATCCTGCGCTCGTCGTCCGAATACCACAGCCAGATCTTGCCCTTGCCCTTCTGTGGACCACTAAGGGCTTCACCAGAGACGCGAATCGTGCCGAAAGTTCCTGCCGGAGTTTTCACGGATTCGCGCGCTTCGACGGTCACTTCGATATCAGCGTTTTTGCCACCGTCACTGCTTGGGAAGGTGAACTTTGAATTGATTTGTAGCGGCTGTGAAGCGACGTAATACGGTGCCGCCAGAGTGTTCGATACGCAACTTTCAATGTCATTTTCCTCATGCTTCTGGTTCTTCGCGCGGAAGTTTTGCTCGTCGATGATGGCCTTTTTGTGAGAGTAATCGTAGCGAATTTTGCTTTCGACCCGACGGAAGCCCTCTTCTGTGTGCTTGATGAGTGACAGTGCGCAATTTCTCTGCGGATTGTAGAAGGTTTCAAGAAGGTCGTGAACGTGATATAGAAGCGCAACTGCTCCGGTGGAATCGGCATTCGCGATAATGTGATGCTCCCCGTTGACGTTGTCCAAGCGGAGCGTGGCCGTACCTGCCGTAACCAGCCGCCAGTCAACGCTATAGTTAAATGTGCCCTCCTGGAAGCGATACATCGGAGCCGGAGGATTGATCTTTGAGCCGGCAACCACTGCAGCGCCGGAGTTCTGATTCGGAACGCTCGTAGCCGCAGCCGAGGTGGATGGCCGAGTAGATGGTCCCGTTTGAAATCCGGTGGTGATGACCGTCGCGAGTAGTAGCCGGACAATCACGATGTGCTTCAGGAAAAGCGCTGTGCCGTGTCTATCGATCAGTTTTCCCTCGGACCGTCGCTCTAGACTCCCGCGCTCCCTGCTCGAAGCATTTTCACTGTAATGGCCAGCATCATTAGAACCGCGCCGATTAAAGCATTGTACTCGCGATGCTTCAAATACAACGCGCTCGAGAAGTTGGCGGTCAGACTCTCGCTTGACCACTGCGGCAGCAGCCGGGGAACGCGCTGAGCATAGAGTTCAAAAGCGGGAAATTTCGATCGCAGAAATGCCTCCTCGCTCCGAATTACTGGGACATAGATGGCTGTGAACATCATGGCCAGCAGAATCCATATCCACAGACTCCTCGCGGCCAAGGCGAAACCAATCCCGATGAGCATGGAGCCGAGATAGAGTGGATTTCGCGTGTAGCTGTAAGGCCCAGTTGTCGCGAGATCCTCGTTTTTTCTAAGTTGTCCGGAGGCGATGGCTCGAATCGCCAGCCCAGTGGCTACGATAAGCGAGCTAACCACAATTAGCATCGGGGTTGGCTGCGCGAGCCAAAGATATATCACAGCGAAGACGAACCCAAGCGGCACGCGAATGCGACGCGCAATTCGCGACCATCCGCTCGGCACAGCTTTTGCGGGAGCTTCACTATTCATGCCGGAACTCCAAGAAGTCCCAGAGCCGCTTCAGTTACCTGTCCCACAGTGATGGTCAGCAGTCCCGCTTCGGGCTTGCGGCGGCGACTGTGGTCTCTTTTGCTTTCAGGACTGCGCAGCACGACATTGCGCCCTCCGTAAGGACCATTTCGAGCCGGATCGGTCGGTCCAAAGATCGCAACTAAGGGTGTTCCCAGTGCAGAGGCAAGATGCAACGGTCCGGTATCGCCTCCGATGAAGAGCGAAGCACGGCGAGCAATCGCGATTAGCTGTGGCAGTGAGCACTCTACAACGCGTGCAAATTTCTCATTCTTTCGCACCACTTCCCGCGCCAGGTCCGTTTCGCCTGGCCCCGCATTCACGAGAACTGCGATGCCGTGTTCCCCAAGGGTTCGAGCCAATGCCGCATATCGTTCTGCCGGCCAACACTTCGCTCCCCAACCGGCTCCAGGATTAATGACTGCGAACAGACTTGAGGTTATTCCGGTCAACTGGTCAGCCCAACGCTCGGCCTCAGCAGAGACTGGAAATGATGGCGGGAGAGGATCGGTTACTCGTGCCACTGCCGCAGAAACAACTTCAGCCGCCTGATCGACAACATGGCGAGCCGCCGTGTGTGCTTTGACGTTGTACCACCAGCGTGCTGGCAATTCACGCGGATGCATAGCTCCTGCTATAACCCTGGCGCCACTCGCCTTTGCTAGTAAAGCCGAGCGGATTGCTCCCTGCAGGTCAATGACGTGGTCATAGCTCAGCTCGCGCAATCGAGAGCGCAATGCGCGCATCTCGTCGCGCGTCAGAGTCGAGAGCGGGCGTTCTCGCCATCGGCGCATGTGCACGCGATGCACCAGGTCCACCAACGGCTGTTCGGGAGAAATCGAGGCACTCAGGTCGGAGACATCTCGTGACGTTAGCAGAGGAGCCCAGCGCTCTTCGATCGCCCAATCGATGCGGCTCTCGGCAAACTGCGAACGTAACCCCGCGACGGCAGGCATCGCGTGAATCACATCGCCCATCGCGCTAAGTCGAACGATCAATATCCGCATTGCTGCTCTGTTGTCTCCGAGAGAGGCAATGTTAATTTTCTCATGCGAACGTGAGCTCCCAGGACCAAACTTCGGTGCTTATATACTGGCGAATGCGCACAAATTCGCATTTGTTAAGGCTGACTCTCGTCTTTTCGATCTCCTGCGGTACAGCCTGGAATCAAGCGACCTCCAGTTGGACAGTAAAACCCGAGTGGGTCCGTGCTCACGAAATGTTTCTTGCGAGTGATGCCATGCGGGGACGCGGCAGTGCGACGCAAGATGAATGGATTGCGGCCACGTACGTAGCTTCGGAGTTCGAGAAGTATGGCTTAAAACCCGGACTTGCCGACGGAACTTACATCCAACGCGCCGAACTCGTTCAGCCTCTCATAGAGCGTCCTGCACAAATCATCGTTTCCCATACCGGATTTACTTCGCTCGTCGAGGGCAAAGACTTCAGCCTTTTGCGAAGCAGCGGGGATAGCGTCTCTGGACCGCTGCAGAAACTTAATTCGGAGAACATAGCTACCGCGCAAATCCAACGTGGAGCAATTGTCTTGCTTGCCGACGATCTAAGCAGAGAAGGAGCCGGTTCCCTAAGGCGCGCATATGTCGCCGGCGCTAAAGCAATTCTGCGCGAAGATCCTTCGCTGAACTCCGATGCTCTGCAGCGGAATTTGCGCGAACGGCGGCCCGTAAATCCTCATGTTCCCAATGCAGAACAGTCTCTGGGTGGCAACTTCAGCATTATTGCTATTACGAAGGACGGAGCGGCAAAGATGCGAGCGCAAGCGCGAAGCTCATCCTGCTCTCTGCGCACCTGGATCATCTCGGAGTGGGACTGCCTGTCAATGGCGATTCAATCTACAACGGTGCTAACGATGATGCCTCAGGCACAGTTGCAGTTCTCGAACTTGCGCACGCGCTGACCAGTGGCCCCCCTCCGCAGCGAACCATCCTTTTTGTCTGCTACGGAAGCGAGGAACTCGGAGGCTTGGGGTCAACATATTTCCGCGAGCACTCGCCGGTTCGACTCGATCGAATTGCAGCCAACCTCGAGTTCGAGATGATCGGCAATCAGGATCCGAAAATGCCAAAAGGTAAATTGATGCTCACGGGATGGGATCGCTCAACCCTCGGTCCCACATTGTTGCAACACGGAGCGCTGCTCGGCGACGATCCCTATCCTGAACAGCATTTCTTCGAACGCTCAGACAATTATTCTTTAGCGCTTAAGGGAGTAGTTGCGCACACGGCTGGGGGCTGGGGAACGCCGCCGACGTATCACAAGCCCAACGACGATATCGTCCATCTCGATTTTGATTTCATGACGCAGGCAATCCAGTCGCTTGTCGAACCGATCCGCTGGCTCGCCAATTCTGACTTTGTTCCAGAATGGGTGCCGGGCAGAAAGCCGGACGCTGCCCGATGATTTCGTGTGCCGGTCGTTGCTCCTGTTCGTTTGATCAGTGCAATCCTGCCCGCGCGCAACGTTCTGTGAGCGTTCCGAGCAGGTATTTCACTGCATTCTCCGGATCTGCGAATCGGATGTGCATGGGAACGACGACCGGCTTGAGCGTATCGAACTGCGCGCTCAAGTTGATTGCGTCCTTCTCCGTTGTTACGAGAGCTGAGCCGTGCAGGCGAGCTCGGCTTGCGGCAAGCCTGTTCACGTCGGCCGCAGTGTACCGATGGTGATCGCGAAACGTGACTTCCTCGCGTACATCGAGTCCAGCAGATCGTAGCGCGGTGAAAAATCGTTGTGGGCGTGCGATACCGCAGAACGCAATCACTGGCACATTCAGTTCTGGAATCGTAATCTCTCGCTCGATGCGCCACACTTGAAAGGCCCCTTTTGGAAGCCAATCGAGTGGGACTGCGCCATCTATAACGACTGCATCGGCGCGTCGTAGAGATGCAGGAGGTTCTCGTAGGTGACCACGGGGAAGCAGTTCGTCATCCAGATCCTCTCGATTGAGTAGAACGATGTCGAAATCGCGATGGAGTTGGCGGTGCTGGAAGCCGTCGTCGAGCAGATGCATCGGACATTGCGAAGCTCCTATGTACTGGTGTTCCGCGTAAGTCCCAGCCGAATAGCGGTTTTCGCCCACCGTTACTGCGCAGCGCAGCTTGCGAGCAATCAGAAGAGGCTCGTCGCCGAATTTCTCTGGAGTTCCCGAAGGATCCACGCTCAGTACTCCCGAACTGGAACGCCGGTATCCACGTGAGAGGACGCTGATGTCGATTCCTCGCCCCAGAAGCAGTTCGCGGAGTGCGATCACGAACGGCGTCTTACCGGAACCACCCGCTGATATATTGCCTACGCTCACGACCGGCCAGTTCAGATGTCGAGGTTTGAAGATCCCGTGGTCATACATCGAATTGCGCGCAGCGACCACACCCCCGTAGATCCTGGCGAGAATCATGCGCCAGACACGCCCAATTGAACTGCAGTGTTGCGCCCGAGGAGTCTGCGCAGCTCCGAGAGTGTTCGTTGCGTACTGCCGCGGCCACTCTCGATGACGGATTTAGCACGCGAGCCGAAAGCGACTGCATCTTCTGGTGCTTGCAACAGGCTCAGCACTGTAGAAGTGAGTTGCTCCGCGTTGACAACGCGAACCGCGTCGCGAGCCAGGAATGTACGCACAATCTCACGAAAATTGTCGTAGTGAGGGCCGATCAGAATCGGTTTCCCGAACTGGGCGGGCTCCAGAATATTGTGTCCGCCGCGCGGAACGAGAGATCCCCCCACAAATGCCAAATCAGCGAGGGAATAGAGAGACGCAAGCTCTCCGATACTGTCGAGCAGCAGCACACCACCGCCGAGTGGGGACGAACTCCAGGAAGATCGCCGCCAAAAACTAATGCCCGAATCGCGCAGTATTTCCGCGACTGAATCGAAACGTTCCGGATGACGCGGCGCCAGAATAATCAGCGCCTGCGGCAATTCGCTGAATACCCTCTTGACACACGGAACCAGCAGAGGTTCCTCACCTTCAACCGTGCTGCCAAATACCAGCACTCGTTGGTCAGGAGCGATGGATTGGCGTAAGGCGCGTGACAGGCTGGACTCTGAGGGCGACTTGACATCGAACTTTAGATTGCCTCCAACCAGAACTTTTTCGCCCGCAGCACCAATTGCTATAAGTCGATCGCGATCGAGTTCCGTTTGCGCTAACAGCAAATCCAGGTTGCGTAGCACTTCTCGCAGAAGCGAGCGGAACCGCCTGTATCCGGGCAGTGATCTGTCAGAAATTCGCGCATTTACCACAACGACTTGCGCTTCGCCCTTTTTTGTAAGACGCAGAAGGTTCGGCCAAAACTCGGTTTCAGCCAAAATCAATATTTGAGGAGTGATCGCGTTCAAATAACGATTGATCGCGAACGGCAGATCAAGCGGCAGATAAAAGACGTTCTCTTCACCGAAACGGCGACGTGCCAATGTTTGGCCCGTGAGAGTTGTCGTAGAAACAAAGAGACGTTTTTCTGGGAACTCAGTCTTGAGTCCCTCGACAAGTCCGGCGACCGCCAGAACTTCACCGACGGAAACAGCGTGAATCCAGATGGATCTCTCGCCTGCTTTGGGAAGCTCGAGACGCTGCGCTATCGCACCGAATCGCTCCATCAATCCGGCGCGATACTTTCCTGCGCGAGCCATTCCGATCAGCCAGTAAGGAAGGCTGATCAACAGGGCGAGCCCGTATAAAAACGAATAGATCCAATACATGGGACAGACCGTGCCTGTATTGTAAGTGCCGCCAAGCCTTTCGCTCCTGGCTACAACAGATGTTCAGAATCGAACATCGCGGACCGAAGACGAACGAACGCTCTACTCTACGAGTCACGCAAGATCCCGTTTGCGCTCGACATACTGCCGATTTCTCCTGGCGTTAAACGTGCTCTGATGGACATAATTGCTCGGCAAACACCGGACGTATAAAGGATTGCGAGTGGGCAGAGTTATTCAGGAACTTCGTTATGGACTGCGCCAGTTGCGCAAGTCTCCGGCATTCACGATAACTGCGATTCTTACGCTCGCTTTTGGTATTGGCGCGAATGTAGCCGTCTTCAGCGTAATGAATGCGGTTCTTCTGAATCCCAGCGGGCTGCACAATCCACAGGGATTGGTTGCTCTCCGTGCAAAATACACGCTGGGTGGGATGAGCAATATCTCGATGTCCGCTCCGGATTTCCAAGACGCTCTCGAAGGCCGGAACATTTTCGACATGGCTGCAATTATGCGACCTGACAGTTTCAACTACACCGGGAGCGATGGGCAGCCCGTACGGCTGCAGGCGGCAAAAGTCTCCTGGCACTGGTTCGATGTCTTCCAGGTGAAACCTTATCTTGGACGTAACTTTCGGATGGAAGACGATCAGCCGAACGCAAATTATTCCGCCGTTTTGTCATATCCTACTTGGAAGCAGCGGTTCGGTGGCGATCCAAACATTGTTGGCCGCAAGCTGCAATTGAATGGGCAGGCCTATGAAGTAATCGGAGTGATGGGTCCTGAGTTCGGCTGGCCTAATCAAGCGGAGTTCTGGACCCCTCTCGCACTTCCTTCAAACCGTTTCTTCGACAAGAATTTCCGTTACAACGAAAATCTATTTGCAGTCGCACGGCTGCGTCCCGGAGCGACACTGCAACAGGGTAACGCATACCTGAATCTGCGTGCGCAAGAGCAGATCGCGAGCGAGGGACCGAATAGCTTCGGTCAGCGAGCAGGTTGGGGCATGTTTGCAATGCCGCTTGTGGACTTTGTCGCCGGCGATCTGCGCAAGCCTCTCTTGCTATTGCTCGGAGCTGTAGCTCTCGTTCTCCTTATTGCCTCACTGAACATCGCTGGACTGCAATTAGCGCGCGCGTCCGATCACGAGCGCGAAACTTCAATTCGTGTTGCGCTCGGTGCACCGAGTGGTCGTCTTATCGCGCAAGCTTTTCTCGAAAGCTTTCTTCTGGCCTGTGGAGGCTTGGCTGTTGGACTGTTGCTTGCCAAAACGGTAATTCCGCTGCTGCTGCTGTTAGCCCCGGAGAACCTCGTGCGCAACATCCAGGTGCAGCTGCAAACACCGGTACTTCTGTTCGTGAGCGGCGTTGTGTTGCTGACAGTTTTGCTCTGCGGTTCTGCGCCGGCATGGCAAATGACGCGATTCAAATGGGTGCAGGCGTTGCGCGAGAGCGGACGTTCTAACAACGCGAGCCGCGCACGACAGCGTTTACGGTCTAGCCTCGTGATATGCGAAATCGCAGTGGCGATGCTTCTGCTAGTCAGCGCTGGGTTGCTGGTTAGCAGCTTGAAGAAAGTTGAACAAGTGGAAACCGGTTTCGATCCTCATGGGCTTATGACCGGCCGCGTCTCGTTGCCGCAGAGCCTTTATTCGTCCGATGAAAAGAAATCTGCCTTCTACGCTGCTGCGCTCGATCAACTAAGAAATATTCCTGGGGTGACCGATGCCGCCTGGTCAGACGCATTGCCGTTCACGGGCCAGGGAGGCGAGTCCTCGTTTGAAATCAAGGGGCGGAAGACTGCGCCGGGCGATCCCGGTCCTCACGCGAACATCCGAGTAGTGTCTGCAGGATACTTCCGCGCCCTGCGGATTCCGATTCTGCGAGGCCGCGAATTCGCGCCTGCAGACCGGGCTGCGACACAAAAGGTCGCGATCGTCGATGAGGCTCTGGCAAAGCAGTATTTCCCACATCAGGACCCTCTGGGAAAGGAAATCGGATTCGACGAAAAGAATTACTACACGATTGTCGGATTGGTTCGACATGCGCGCGTCTCCTCTCTGGATTCCGATTCCATCGAGGGAACGTATTATTCTGATGATGCGCAGCTTCCCGATTCGGGAGCATCGCTTGTGGTCCGGACGAACCTTTCTCATCCCGAACAGCTTCAGTCACAGATTGAAAGCGCCATTCACGCCGTTGATCCCAGCCAGCCGGTCTACGATTTTCACACGATGGATGAGTGGGTTGACCAGTCGCTCGTGAGCCGGCGCTTCCTGGTCGTTCTTCTCTCGACGTTCGCCGGACTCTCCCTCTTTCTCGCAGTGCTGGGACTCTACGGTGTGGTGACCTACATGGTGAAGATGCGTGTACGCGAGATCGGAATCCGTATGGCGCTGGGAGCACAGCGCTCGCACGTACGCAGGATGATCCTGAAAAGCGGCGCGGAGCTTGCAGTGGCCGGGTCCGTTTTGGGAATCATCATTACATTCATCATCGGGCGCACGCTATCGAGCTTGCTATACGAGGTGAGCCTTTACAACCCTGCGACCTTGCTCAGCACCTCTGTGCTTCTGGCGGCGGTCGTCTTGCTCGCCAGCTACTTGCCGGCTTGGCGAGCGTCAAACCTTAATCCAATGCAGACATTGCGCGATAACTGACGTTCAGTGAAGGCGCAGTATGCTGTGTCTTCACTGGGGAGAGTCCGATCAATGTCACGGCTTCCTGTACACCTGCCCGCCCTTCATCACGAAATCGATCTTCTGCAGCATCCCGACATCTTCAAGCGGATTGCCTGGCACGGCCACAATATCCGCGAACTTTCCCACTTCGATCGAGCCAATCTGATCTGACATGCTGAGCAAATCGGCGGCGTTTCGCGTGGCCGCCTGAAGTGCCTGTGCCGCTGTCATGCCATATTTCACCATCAGCGGAAATTCGACCGCTGGATTGATCTTCCAATCGAAGCCGCCTACGTCAGTTCCAAAAGCGATCTTTACTCCAGCCTTGAGTGCGCGACGGAAGCTGTCTTCGTGAATCTTGAGCATTTGCAGCCAGACCTGCGCTCCAGCCCTGGCGCGTCCTTCCGCGACGTACTCGCCGACGTAGATGGTAGGAACGTAATAGATGCCTTTCGCGACCATGGTCTTAAGGTCAGCATCGCTGATGTAATTTCCGTGCTCGACCGAATCCACGCCCGCCTCCACGGTGTTGTGTACGCCCTGCAGGGCCATCGCGTGCGCAGCGATCTTGTGCCGCTGACGATGAGTTTCATCAACCGCGGCACGCAGCTCTTCCAGCGTGAACGTCGGAATGTCGTCAAGCACGCCGTCCGGGCGTACGTAATAGCCGCGATCGACGTAGACCTTCGTCCAGTCTGCGCCGTGTGACAATTGCTCGCGAACGGCCTTGCGCACCTCGTCCGGACTATCGACGATCTGCACTCCATGAGGAACGGTGATCTCCGGTGAATAACCGAGCAGCGGATACGATCCTGTGACGTCGAGAGCGCGGGTTGCGACTTTCATTCTTGGACCAGGAACGATGCCGCGATTGATCGCATTGCGCAGATCGACATCGGCGTATCCGGCTCCTTCGGTCTCAAGATCGCGAATTGTAGTGAAGCCGTTGTTCAGCGCCCGTAGCGCAGATTGAGTCGCCTGAATCGCGCGATAGGCAATGGATTCTTTTAGCAACTGCTTGTCATAATCTTCGGCCGTGATATCGCCCTGCAGCAGAACATGCGTGTGCGTATCGATGAGGCCGGGAACGCATGTCTCGCTATGCAGGTCGATCGTTCCTGCCGGCAGAGACCGATCAAAGAGGTTGCGCCAGTCCTGAATTGCTGCGACTCTATCATCTTTAATATCAATAAGTTGCCGAGGAATCAGCTGCCCGGAAGACGAATTGAAGACGGCTCCGCAGAACACGTGGATTGATTCTGAGACGACTGGAGATGCGTTCTGCACTGATGAGAATTGCGAGGTCAATACCAGAAGGAAGAGCAGTAGCACTTTTTGCATCAGGGTTCTTGTACTGGAAAAGGGCCAGGTTTTCAAACAGAGCACCGCAAAAACGGCAAGAGCACAGTTAAAAAAGCTCAAAGAGCCAAATACAAGGCCGAAGTCGCAGGCAGTAGAGCAGGCGAGTTCCGAAACCTGCTGAACTCGGGACGATGTACCGGCTACTGCAGCCGGAATCGCTCATTCAGCAATCTCTGAAAACGGGGGCGGTAGATTAAATCGTAGGCGAGCTCCTTGTCTGGGAACATGGCCAATGCCGCTGTCTTGGCGTTCGCAATCATCTCGGAGGCTTGTTCCAACGTCAGGTCTTCATCCTGGGCAAGGACAGACATCACCATATTCATCATTAATTGCAGCCGGCGTATCTTGCGATTCTCTTCTTCCTGTTCGATTTCGAGCTGGCTGCGTTTCTCTGGTTCCTTGTTCTGGCTGGTTTGACTCATCCGCGATATCTCCGGAAACCTGCACGGGCAAGCTCGCTCGCCTGAGCGCGACTCGTCGAAGGCCCTGATTCCACGGAGTCTACTTGGCCCAACTTTCCTTGCAGGAACATTATTAAGTTGGATGGATTTGTACTAAGGGTACGTTGCGCAGAAATTTCAGCTCGTCTGATCCATGCCTGC
Organism: Acidobacteriota bacterium; assembly: GCA_003225175.1. Taxonomy (NCBI): domain Bacteria; kingdom Pseudomonadati; phylum Acidobacteriota; species Acidobacteriota bacterium. The sequence goes on along the minus strand of QIBA01000036.1, from coordinate 53,741 downwards.
TGCGCTGGACGCATTGCCGGATAATACACCGCTTTTCCCACGACTTAGCTCGACGAAGTACACTGTTGGGTACTTCGGTGCATCCAACCCGCTGCACCAGTGGCACAACTTGGCTCTCGGAGCGCTTCGTCGAGGCCTCATTGGAGGAACAATGGCAACCAATTCTAATTTCGTGCCGACGCCGATCTCCGACGAGAAAGAGTTGGTAACCGTCTTCGATACGAACGACGAAACGGAAGCGCTCGTGGTTCAGGGATTGCTCGAATCTAACGGAATCGAAAGCCTTTTGACGAACTTAGACGCTCCCCAAGACGTTTTCCCCGGTGTCGGCGGAGTCGTTCTGCGAGTTCGGCAATCGGAGGCTGAAGAGGCGCAATCCGTCATCGAATCGTTCCGCAATGACCAGCCTGCTGAGGAGGAATCCAGTGAAGCGGAAATTCCATAGTTGTCCGGCGGCTCCCCCATTGAGCTGATGTCACTCCTTCCTCGTCCAGATAAAAACTGATCGCGCCTTCATAGTCCGTGCGGAAGGTGCAAGTTCCGGCTTCTCCCAAGCGCCGCAAAACCTCTCCCCGGGGGTGACCATAGCGGTTGAATTTGCCCACTGATATGAGCGCAAATTGAGGCCGAATAGCGCCAATTAAGGCAGGAATTGTGGACGTAGAACTGCCATGGTGCGCCACTTTCAGCACGTTCACGACGCCGATTTGTGGCGCGAAAAGCTTCTCTTCTCGCCGTTCCGCATCGCCTTCGAGCAGCGCTGAGGCCTTACCAAACCCGATTTTCAGCACTAAGGACGCATCATTTACACGCTTTGGCGCCATGTAAGCATCCGAAGAGGGCGCTAAGACCTCGAAATAAGCGCCTCCAAAGTCGAATTTATCGCCGGCTACGCGCTGCAAAACGGGGATTCGGAACTCCTTAGCGCGGGCTATCAGGTCGAGATAAGCCCTTACCGGAGGGCTTGGAGCCACCCATAGCTCCCCCGGATGGAAGTTTTGCAGCACGGTTTGCAGCCCTCCAAGGTGGTCTCCATGCGCATGAGTGAGCGCTACCGCGTCCAAATGCGACACTCCGCGCGCCCAAAGGTAGTTAGAAACGACCTCTTCGCCCACGTCAAAACCTGATTTAGTCGCGCCTAAAACACCTCCAGCATCGATCAAAAGCGTCTTCCCGCGCGGCGTAATTACCAAAATGGAATCGCCCTGCGCCACATCAATGGCGGTAATTTCCAGTTTTCCGGCCGCGATATCGGCCTTACGTGCCCCTACCAACGCCAAATCCGCAGCTACAAGGAGCAAGATCGAGGCAGCAAGGAGCGGAAATCTGCGCTTCGCGGTCACGAAACAAGCGACGATTGCCACGCACGAAAGCGCAATCACCCACGTTCCCGGATCCGCTACGCGCAGATCTGCGGCGCGAAAACGCGCAAAACTGACGACTCCGGCGCCCACTAAATGCAGTAGCAGCGCCGTAATAGAGCGGGGTAGGAACACAATCCAGGCGCCGATGTAGCTCAAAAGCGTGGTTGCAATGGCTACCGGAAGCAGCAGACTCATTATGGGAACCACGACGAGATTGGCGGGCAACGCCAGAGTAGTGGCGCGATGGAAATAGATCGCCATCGGCAGCGCCAACGCCGCCTGCATCAGAGCCGAGATCAGCACGAGGTCGATTGTCCGGAGCGCAAGCCTGAGTCCGCCGACAACAAGCAATTGCCCCATCCATCGCGGAAGCAGAAGCTCGATTCGGCCAAGAATCATGCGCAGCTCCAGGCGGAACTGCGCTTGTTTGGGAAGCAGATGCAAATCGTAGCTCGTGGACTCGAGATGCCTGAGCGCCTTGCGATACCCCAGGGTCGTTTGCTCCATAATGGGAATGACAATCGCAGCGATTGTGAACACGGCGAGAAAGGTCATCTGGAAGCCCGCGTCAAAGAGCGCTTTGGGATCAAGAACCAAGGCCGCCAATGCAGCAATTCCCAGCGCGTTCAGCGGATTTCGCTCGCGATAGAGCAGGCGCGCGAGCATATAGACCACGCACATCAATGCCGCGCGCAGGACCGGGGCTCCCAAATCGGTAACGGAAACGTACAAGCCAACAAAGATGACGCTCACTACAGTTGCGATTGGGTCCGGCAGACGCAGAATTCGAGCCAGCCAGAAAACCGAAAACGCCAGAATCGCTACTGCCATGCCAGAGACGACCAGCAGGTGATACGAGCCGGTACGCTGAAAGTCCAGTTTGACATTCTGCTCGAGCAGCGATCGTTCGCCCAGGATCATGGCTGCTAACAAAGCAGCATCGCTCTGACTGATGGACAAAATCTGCCAGCCGTGTCCCAGTGGCGTGCGCAATGCAAGCACATGGCGCAGTAAGCTGCGCCGCACAGCCGCGCGAAGGGCTCCCAAACGTGTTCCGCCGCTGCCCGGCAATACCTCAACCTCGGTCGACTTCGCGCTCAGTGTTGCTGCAATTCCGTTTTCCAGCAGGTAAGCACGGCGGTCAAAGACTCCGGGGTCGGCATAGGTTTGCGGTAGACGAATACGCCCTTGCATGCGAATCCGCTGCCCATAATGAAACTCGCGGGCCGAAGCGACCGTCTCTGCCTGGCCGTACAGGCCGACTCTGATTCCCAAGCGGCCGGAGAGGGCACAGGCGTCCTCAACGCAGCGAATTTGATCCGCCTCAATATCGACTTGCTGATATGTCTCCGGCGTGGTGCGTTCCGAATCGGGATCTAATGAGCTCGTCTCCAGCACAGGCAGGGCGGCGCGCGTAACAAATCCAGTCGCCTCGACCTGCTGGTTGTCGAACTCAGGCGGCAATAACTCCGTGTGGGGCGCGCTGCCGAGCTGAAAGCGCGCCATTCCCAGCATGGCGATTGCAAACAAGGCAATGAGCGATGCGGCACGAGAGCGTCGCTTAACATACAAAGTCGCGAGAATCAGCAGCAGAATCGATGCCAGAATCGGCCAGTTCGGCGGTACCCAATGCGCCGGACCAGTGGCCAAGCGCGCCCAGAGCGTTCCCAAAGCGAAACTCAAAGCCACCCACAACATCGGATGGCGCCAGGAACGGGAGAGAGGAAGAATCGACGGGGCAGGACCAGATGACGGCGCGGGAGCAATCGAGGAAGCAGCAGTAGCCAAGGCGCGGAGAGTTTACCGCATTCGCTCAAGAGCTTTCTTGAACAAAGTGTTCCGTCCGCCCTCGTAGAAGGTTAAGGACTCCAGCCTGTTAGTGATTACCAGATTCTCGATATTGAAACTTTTGGACTACTCGTCGTACTCAGTCCGCGCGGGCATCGCTTACCTTGTACCGGCCGAGGGCGGCCGGAACCACGTTGTTTCAGGGTGTCCTCGCAGAGAACGAGCTGCTCACGCGGAATATGTTGATGCGGCTGTTCGGGGGATTTGGCGTACTCGCCAATCAAACGCCAGGCCCTTCGGGCCTGGTGGCAGCGTGCGCGGCAATACTAGTTTCGGCGCAACACCGTACACGTTTCAATATGGAACGTCTGCGGGAAGAGATCGATCAAATGCATCTCCGCGATCTTCCATCCGCCGGACGTAAACTGTTTCAAATCGCGCGCCAGGGTGGCGGGATCGCAGGAGACATACACAATCTCGCGCGGCGCCAGGCGGGAGACCTGGGCCGTTACCTCCTCGCTTAATCCGGCTCGGGGAGGATCCAGGACGATCAGATCTGGTTTCAGAGTACCGGCAACGCTGCTCAGGTACGCTTCTGCGGTCTGGGACGAGACCTTAACGTTCTCAGGAATATTCGCCCGCAGATCAGCCACTGCGACTGGCGAAGATTCGACCGCGATCACACGCTCGAAGCGCCGCGCCAGCGGCACGGCAAAGAGTCCGACTCCGGAATATAGGTCAAGGGCGATTCGGCCTTTACGTTCGCCCATGGCCAGCTCAATCATGCTGGGAAGAAGAAAGCGGTTGGTTTGAAAGAACGCTCCGGCGCTCACCCGGTATATTTCCCCTGCCGCTTCGTAAGCGATCGATGCATCTCCATGCAGCGGGCAAGCTTTTGGCATTTCGGCGGTGTGCGATCGAGAGTCAACTCGCGCAAAGCTGGCTATGCCGTGAATCTCCGGCACCCCTGCGGCCAGAGCGCTGGCGAATTTGTTCAAGTCGTCGTTATTGACTCGACCGGGAAGCAAGTAGAGCTCTGCGATGAGGCGCTCGTCGTTTGCATCGGCGAACGTCTCGATCTCGCCGACCTGCTCAGGGACCTGACCCAGTTCACTTAATTTCCAGATTTGTCCCAGTGCCCGGTTAATCAGCCGAGAGCTGATCGGGCACTCGCGAACGGACAGCAGCTCATGCGAGCCATGCTTGAAGTACCCGATGGTAAAGTCGGGTTTCACCTGCAGATGAAATCTGGTGCGATTGCGATATCCGAAAGCCGGCGAAGCATGCGTCTGAATTTCGAGCTCGAGATCCAGCTTGGCGTTGCGGCGCAGCGTTTCCCGCAAGATCTCCGTCTTCAGGCGTAGCTGCTCGTCGTAGCTGATGTGCTGGTAATGGCAGCCTCCGCATTCGCCAAAGTAGGGACAAGGCGCAGCGGTACGCTTGGGCGAGGGTTGCAGCACTTTTCTGAGCTCCGCCCGAGCGAATCCCGGACGTTCTTCCGCAATGGCGGCTTCGACTTTCTCGCCGGGCAGCACATACGGAACGAAGACGGTCTTTGCGCGCGACTCGCGATCGCTCGCAAGTCGTGCCAGGCCCTCGCCGCCGTAGACCAATTTTTCAATCGTCAGTTCCACTGGCGTCACATATAGAACAGGCTGAGCCGCGGAAGGCCGTAGCGTTCCAGCAGGCGCTTGTGCAGAAACTGTTTGTGCAGCTGATCGATTTGCGGCGCGTTCATCTTTCCACGATAAGGAGCGATTTGTCGATCGGCGTCGGCGCGAATTATGAATAGTTCCTTTTCGGGAGTAGAGGTCAAGAGCGCGGCCTGGAGTTTTTCTTCCAGCACGGTGAGCCTTCGCTCCAGGTCTTCCAGGTGCAGACGTGGCGAGAGCTTCTTCTTCAGATCGTCAGAGATGGACAGCAGAGAATCCGCTGCTTCGCGCGCCGCTTGTTCTGCGACCCCCTCCAGCTCAGCCACGCGAAATAGTGCGGCGTTCTTGGTGAGGTAAGCGGAGACTTCTTCCGCCGAGAGCCCAGTATCCGAGTTGTCCTTGTCGCGTTTGCTTCCGACTGCGGCTTCCTTGATCTCTTCGGCCGCCGCGAGCACCTCCTGCGAGCAAAAGGCGAGGCTGTTCACCTTTCGTGTCTTGCTGGGCCTTCGCTCATAGCTGTCGAAGGCGGTGTCAATGCCACGCAGGACGGCTTCCAGCGGAATTCCCGCTTCCTTCCAGGTCTCGATCAGAGCCCAGTCGAGCGTGGAGAGAAGCAGCAGCGTGCCGCGCCGCCGCTGGAAGTGTTCTTCGATTTCAGTGAAGTAATTGAAGTAGTTGTGCAAGAGACTATTTGAACATGAGGAATCGGGTGATCAGGAAGAATCGGGTGATCGGGTGAAGTGAAACCCAAAAGGCTATCGGCGTTCGGCTCTCTGCCAGGAAGCTGTCCTGTGAGTTACATAGCAACCCAGAGGCCGAAAGCCGACAGCCGAGTGCCGAAAGCCTTTTTACTTCACCCGATTCTTCACATCGCTCTCTTCTCTCCCGCGCTCTGTGCTTTTTTCGCCTGCCTGGCGCCGGTGTTGCGCTCGTAGATAATGCGCATCCCGTCGAGCGTCAGCATCTCGTCGACGATGCCGATGTAGCGCGAGCCTGAAGCGATGAGCGTGGCCAGTCCGCCGGTGGAGACGATCTTTGGCTTCTTGTCGCCAATCTCTTCGATGATGCGTTCGATCAGCCCGTCGGTCAGTCCGATGTAGCCGTAGAAGAGTCCGGATTGAATGTGCGCGACGGTGTTGGTGCCGATCACGCGCGCCGGTCTGCGAATATCCACTTTGGGAAGACGGGCGGTGTGCGAGAACAAAGCCTCCGCCGAGACTCCCACTCCGGGAGCGATCACGCCGCCAAGGTATTCTCCGCGCTCTGAGATGATGTCGAAGGTTGTGGCAGTCCCGAAGTCGACGACGATGCATGGCCCGCCGTAGCGTTCGAAGGCGGCCACGCCGTTCACGATGCGGTCGGCGCCTACTTCTGCAGGATTATCGACCAGCACCGGCATTCCCGTTTTCACACCCGGCTCGATGAACAGCGGCTTGGTCTGGAAGTAGCGTTCGCTGACTTCGCGCAGGGTGGAGTCGAGTGGCGGCACAACTGAAGCAATGACTACGGCCTTCACGTCGGCAGCGTCGATCTTCTGCATCGCGAACAGATTGCGGAAGAGGACGCCGTATTCGTCCGCCGTACTGGTGCGAATCGTTCCCACACGCCAGTTTGCGACCATCTGATCGAAGCGCGGCGTCGCGCCTGACTGCTCATGGCTCGGACGATAGAGTCCCAGGACCGTGTTGGTGTTGCCGACGTCGACTACTAGGAGCATGGGAATACGCTAACATGGCGGTCGGCCATCGGCTCTCGGCTTTCGGCCAGTAAACGATTCGTATGTAAGCCAAGACGGCAAACTGGCAGAACGCCGAATGCCGACCGCCGATAGCCACTTCTCACTTCACCCGATCGCTCTCACTCCGCCAGACAACACGGTTCGCATGCTTTCTGCGGTGCGTACTCGCAGGAACCCGCGTGCGTCGAGGCCCTCGGTAATTCCGTCGTATCCTCCAGCTTCGTCCACATGCACGCGTTTGCCACGCACGTAACTGGAGATGGATTCCACTTTGCGGAGCAGCGAGTCTTGTCCCGCTGCGAGTGTGCCGCGGTATTCAGCCTCAAGCCTCTTCAGCAGCGCGATCAGCAGTTCGGTGCGCGACCATTGCTTGCCGGTTTCCATCTGCAGGGAAGTTGCCAGGCTGGCGATCTCGCTGGGGAATGACGGCTGATTCACGTTGATTCCAATTCCGATCACAGCGAAGCGAAGCTGCTCGGCGTCGGCCGAGATCTCGGTGAGGATTCCGCAAACTTTCTTGCCATCAATCAGCAGATCGTTGGGCCAGCGCAGATCGCATGAGATACCGCAGGTGCGCAGGATGGCTTCGTGCACCGCGACTCCCGTCATGAGCGACAGCCAGAGAGATTGCATCGGCAGAATCTTCGGGCGCAGCACGATGGAGGCCAGAACCGCGGTGGCTGGCTCGGAGTGCCAGTTGTGACCATTGCGTCCACGCCCGGCGGTTTGCTGGTCGGCGAAGATTACCGTTCCTTCTTCCACGCCTGCAGTGGCAGCTTGCATGGCGAGGGTGTTCGTTGAGCCCGTTTTGGGAAGGAAGTGGACTTTACCGGAGAAGAGCGTGTTTTCGAGAGCGGTGCTGAGTTCGGCCAGATCGTAGGGGACCGGGGAGTTCATCGAGGCGAAGGTGACGGTCAAGTATTTCACAGAGGCGGAGTACCGGTATTAAGGGAGTACCGGCGGCGGCAGCCGCTGGTGAAGGCGGGAACAAAGCAGAGGTCTTTACGGGCAGCCGGCGCGGTGAGGCTGGCGCGATTCGGTTATTTGATATCCTCGTGCGCCGGAGGTGGGCGCCGGGGCGCTCCGTTTGTGTTTTTTGATGATTGGACTGCTCAGAATTGTTGGTAGTGGAACAGTTTCGCTCCCGCTACCTCTCGCTTTTGGCATTCCAGTTGTGCAATCATTCTCAGCATGGCAAGCAAAAACACACCGAAGCGCGAAAAGAAAAAGCCCCCGAAAAAGAAATCCAAAACGCTGGATCGCTCGTGAGCAGAACGAGCTGTTTCGGGCCGAACACAAAGACGGAATGCAAAATCTTATCGAAAGTGTCCGAGCGCGCAATGAAGACGTGAACCGAGCTGCATTCAGAGTCATGCGCTAACGGACGGAAGGCGAACGCCTGCGATGGAAGCTGGATTAGCGGAGCGTGTCTGGACGTTGGATGAACTTGTCCGATTGTTGGGCCGCGGAGCGTGCGCCGCTTAGCCTTGTCGATTTCAAGCTGTACACTACCCAGAATTGCGTGATTCTGGCGCGTTCCGTTACAATCTAGCTTTGGACTACTCGTCCAAACCCTTCTAGAGCGTTGTCCGCCTTCGGCGGAGCCGGCTTCCTGAAGAAATCCTGGGACTTGCGGCGTTAGACGCCCGATAAAGTCTGCTGAATCTGGAGTTTGCAATATGGCACGCGTATGCGAAATCTGCGGCAAGGGGCCGCAATTTGGAAATAACATCAGCCACGCTCATAACGTCACCAAGCGGCGCTGGAACGTGAATCTGCGTTCGGTCCGGGCGGTCGTTCAGGGATCGCATCGACGCATGAAGGTGTGCGCCAGCTGTTTGAAGAGTGGGAAGGTGCAGAAGGCGTAGTCGCTGCCTGCTTAGGGTTTGCGAGCCTCCGATTTTTCGGAGGCTCTTTGTTTTTAGATGGGAAATAACGATCCAATCTGGGAAGCACCAGAATTTCAGGGCCGGAGGCCCGGTTGGCCAAACGTAGCCCAGACCCGGAAGGGCTGGGTATGCAAGGTGTGGAGACGAGCGCCATAGGCGCGACACTGCCTCTGTGGGTTTTGAATGTATCTTGATGAGTGGCGCGCCTCCGGCGCTCGGTCTCATTGCCGTTTCTACCCAGCCCTTCCGGGTCTGGGCTACGTTTGGCCAGTCGGGCCTCCGGCCCTTTCCTCATCTTCAGGTCAGAGATGCTCGCCTATCGAGACCTTCAGGCTGCTTACGCAAAATCATTCTGCGCGGTGCTGGCTCAAGTAAATTTCTTCCACGCGCTTCACAGTATCGGCCTCGTCGGGTGGTTTGTCTGGCCGCAGGCGGACTATGCGGGGGAAGCGCAGGGCGAAGCCGCTCTCGTGGCGGTCGGAGCGCATGATGTTGTTGAAGGCTACTTCGAGGACGATTTTTGCTTCTACAAGGCGGGAGTGGCCGAAGTCAGTCAGCGTGTGCTGCTTGAACCACTCGGTCATCTCCGCGATCTCGACATCGGTGAGTCCGGAGTAGGCTTTGCCGACGTTCATCAGGTCTCCATTTTCTGCGCGCACCGCGAACGTGTAGTCGCTCAGCACGCCCGCACGCTTCCCATTTCCGAACTCGACGGCGGTTACTACACAATCCAGGGTCGCCAGCTCGCGCTTCATCTTGAGCCAGGCATGGCCGCGGCGGCCGGGGGTGTAGAGGGTTTCGCGATTCTTAATCATCAGGCCTTCGTTGCCTCGGGCTCGGGCTTCCACGAAGATCTCATCGATTTCCTCGGCGCTATGGGCTTGGCATAGCGGCGCGCGCATCATGCGGGGAAAGTTGACTGTAGTCTCCTCCTGGTCAAAGGCCAGACTCGGCTGTGACGCTCGGTGCATAGAAGACGCAGCATGCTGCATCTCTGCCAGGCGCTCGATGATTTTCGTCAGCATCTCGGAGCGTTCGCGAAGTGGACGGTCGATCACGAGTTCGTTATCGGCGAAGAGAACGTCGAACGCTACATAAACGACCGGAACCTCACGCATCAGTTTGTCGCTCACACGCTTTCGTCCGAGTCGCCTCTGCAGAGCGGAGAAGGGAAGAGCGCTGCCGGTCGCGTTTTTCATATCCAAAGTTCCCCAGGCGAGAATCTCGCCATCGAGCACTAGCGGTTCTGGACTGTTTTGGAACACAGGCGGAAGCTCGGGAAATGACTCGCTGATTTCGTCCTGCGTGCGCGAGAAGATGCGGACGCGTCCTTCGCCGCAGTGCACCTGGGCGCGAATGCCGTCGTACTTGTCTTCGATTTGCGCGTCCGTGAAGTACGATGTCGCCTCTTCACTCGACTTCACTTCGGCGGCCAGCATGAATCCGAGCGGATGGAAGAGCCGCATGCGCGCTTCTTCGAGGCGGTCTTCGGCTGCGAGGCGAAGTGTTTCGCCGAGGTCGCCGAGCAGCATGTTGGCGCGACGGACGGCCAGCTCGGATTTCTCATAGGCAGCGGCGATCGCCTCTTCCACCAGGCTCTCGCGCATGCCGATACGAAGGTCGCCAACCATCATCTTGATGGCGTATTTCGCTTCCAATGCGGAGCATTGCCGCAGCAGCGCGCTCACTTGCTCCAGCTTGGCCGCAGGGCCGCGAGCTGTGGCGATGTCGTCGAGCAGCTTTGCCAAATCGGGAAGCGTGAGAACAGATCCGGTGAATTCAGCCGGCCATAGCTCGTACGCCGCTGCTCCGACGTCGCCATGGCGACGATAGGCTTCTGCCATCTCCTGTTCGGAGCGTGCGGTTAGTTGCTGCACGGCGCGCCAGACCGTCGCTCCACCGACGTTGAGCGTGCGCTCGGAAAATGCTGGATAAACGTCTCCGGAAAGGAAGATCGCTGCCAGGGAGGCGGTTTGTTCAGGCTGCTGGCGGAAGTAATCGGCGACCAGCCTGCGCTTTTCCAGCTTCTTTGTGGTCTTGGCTACTGCTTCGCAGAGCTGGGCAAAGCGCAGCATGAAGCGATGTTAGCAGGCGACCAGAACCGGAAAGCTGCCGCTATTTTATTCATGTTGCGCGACCAGCGTACTTCTGCCGTAACTTGAATCGTTTCCAAGTTGCGATAGACTCCTCGCAACAAGCAGCTACTCGTTCGTGCCAGGAGAGAGACACATGTCGAAACATTGGTTCCAAGCCGTGATCGTACTGGGCGCGTTCGCGATTGCGATTCCGCTCCACGCAGATCAGGGGAAGGGAAAAGGGAAGGGCAATCCTCACAAGAATCAAGTGGCTGACCGTGATGACGATCGCTGGGAAAGTCGCGGTGATTACGAGTACCGCAGTTACGGTCCGAATGAAGGCATGCCGCCGGGATGGAACAAAGGCAAGAAGACGGGATGGGGCAACTGTGGTATGCCGCCCGGGCAAGCTAAGAAATATGGATGCCAGAGCTATCGCTACCAGGGACGCGATTACTACTACTATCACGATGATATCGGACGCATCATCGTGCGGCGTCCGCATATCCATATTGACGTCTATTGATCTACAAAAAACAAGGCCCGATTCGGAAAGAACCGGGCCTTTGTCGCGACTGGCTCTTAACGGGGGTTCTCGTCGCCCTTCGCGACCGTCTTTGCAGTTTCACTGACTTCTTCCTTGTGGTCTGTGGTCGAGGATGCCACCTCGCCGGCTTTCGCCGCTTCGGTATCAGCCTTGATCTTTACCGAGGCCAGGATCTTTTCCAGCCGGGCAAAATCATCTTTCCTCTCAAGCTGCGAGTTTGAGCTGATCGACGCGCTCTCGCCTTCGAGCTTCTTCTCCGGCGACTTCACCGCGAGCGCGAACTCGTAGCAGGAGCTGACTTCCGCCGACTCGGGCACGAAGCGATGGTAGTACTTCGCAATGCCCTGCTCGGTTTGGCGGTCGAGCTCTGAGTATTCAATTCCGTGCACCGTTACCTTCGAGATCGGCATTGCGTCGGCCTTCTCCGCGGTTTGGGTGGAATTGCCATCGGAGATCGGCGCTGAGACTCCGGCGAACTGGTTGCACTGCTCGGCCGTCAGTCCATTGTGAATGCTCACGGCGAAGAACTCGCCAGAGAGCTTCTGCTCCTTGCTGTTGCTGGGCAGCTCAAGCATGGTCACGGTGGTTCCCCCGTTCTGGACGAAGTTCATCGGCAGCCAGTCCATTGCTATGGCCTCGAGCTCCGCGTTCTGTCCGGCTTTCAGCGCAGACTTGCGTGGATAAGCGAACGAGAAATTGGAATCGGAATCCTTGTAGAGAAGCGTGCGAGACAGCTTCCGTACTGGGCCTATCACCGATTTCTTTGCCGTCTCCGGCTGGTTTGCCGTGGCCGGCAGCGCATTGACGGGCGTCAGGGGCGCGACGCTTGCGACTGTCTGGTTAGAAGAGTTTTGCGAATTCTGGGGTTTCGATTTGGAACAGCCGAAAGTTCCCACTGCAAGTTCGAGGACCAGCAAAGCAGCGAACGCTTTGGTTGCCGCCCTGCCACTCGGAGCCACGCTGATTGGGGCGCGCTCCATTGACGTTGAAATAGAGCTCTTGAAGTTTTTCACCTGATCACCTCCGCTGCTTACGCAGTCGCTGGGCGTAAGGGCAGGTGAGGCGCCATCGGTGCGCACGTTGATTCGCAGGGAGTTAGCAGGAGCTGAAGCAGGCAGGCGCGTATCTCGGGGAACACGCTGTGGGGAGCGGGACACACCTCAAATACGAAAACCCAGAGCCAACACGAAGTCACGAAGAAGAAAGGCGGAGGTCACGAAGAACGAGAAGCTTTTTGAAATCCTTCGTGTACCTTCCTGTCCTTATGTGGTTAGTTTTTCTTGGCTGGGCTAGCTGGCTTTCTCTTCGTCCGCTGCGTCTTCGGCTGAGGAGGTGTGTCGTTGGAAGGCGGCGTCGGCGATCTCCTGGACGGCGTTCAGAAATGAAACTGTCGCTGAATTGCGTGCGAGCTGGCGTCCTTTGACCTCTTGCTGGATCGTCTGCAGCATCTCGGTAACGCGCTGGAGGCGAAGGCTGCGGGCTTCTTCGTCCACGTTGTCGCCGTGTTTAAGGCTGTCGGCCTGGAGGTAGGTCCAGAGGAGTTGGCGGACGTAGTCGATTACGGCTTTGAATTCTTTCAGCGCGACAGTGTCGATCTCGGCCAGGCGAGGTCCGGCGGCCGGTAGAGGCGATTGAATCTCCTGCTGCAGCCGGCGCAGGTCGCGCGTCGCGCTCTGAATCTTCTCAGGTAACTTGCTCATCAGAAAAGCGGATCCTGGACCGAAGTGGCGTCAGACGTTCGGGGCCAGAATGTGTACGATAATCCCGGCAGCTCTGGATGACTCACGTATAATGTAACCAGGATCTGAGTGGGTAACCATACGCAGTTACCCTTATGGCGCACTATGACTTACTGGAAGCAATATCTCCGATTAGCGGCAGCAACGCAGCTGCTCCCCGCACTTGAAAGCGGTGAGGAAACCCTCGTCGGCGGTCAGGCTGTGCTTGAGGGAGTCATGATGCGCACACCTCACGCGTGGGGGATTGCGGTACGGAAGCAGTCTGGAGAAATGGTGTCGTACTCCGATGCGCTGGAGCGTCCGTCCGACAAGCGGAAGTGGATGGGATGGCCAGTGATTCGGGGCGTCGTCACGCTGGGCTATGCCATGATGCTCGGATTTCGGGCGCTGAAGTTTTCGGTGAATGTGGCTCTGGCGGAGATGACCGGCACGGCGGAATCAAAGCCGGAAGAGAAGATAGAGATCAGCGGCTGGATGGCTGCTGCGAATGTTCTTCTCTCGGTTGGATTCTTTATCGTCGTTTATAAGTTCCTTCCTCTGCTGGCGGCGACGGGGCTCAAGCACAGTTTTCCCGCTTTAGAAAATCGAATTCTTTTCAATCTGGTGGACGGAGTGATCCGCATCGGGCTTTTCCTGCTGTTCGTGTGGGGCATCGGCCGGGCGCGGGACTTCCATCGCGTTTACGAATATCACGGCGCCGAGCACAAGACAGTTTTCGCCTTCGAAACGGGAGAGCCGGTCGACATACCGCGCGCGCAGAGCTTTGTTACCTGGCATCCGCGGTGTGGAACGAGCTTTTTGATGACGGTGATGCTCATCTGCATTGTGGTTTACAGCTTGTTCCCGATCGATAGCTTCTGGGGCAAGTTCGCGCTGCGCATCGCTGCGCTTCCGTTTATTGCAGGCGTTTCCTATGAGCTGATTCGGTACGCGGCTCGGAAGCGCAATTCGCTGTTCGCTCTGCTAACCAAGCCAGGATTGTGGCTGCAGCGGATCACGACGCAACCTCCGGCTGACGACCAGGTCGCCTGCGCGATTCTTGCTCTGGATTGCGCGCTCCAGGTTGAAAAGCAAAATGGCGGCGAACTGGTGATTGCCTAGCGGCTCCCGCCGCTCACTTTCTTTTACCTCTCTAAGTCCCCAACAGCGAATTCCCAACTTCCCAGCATGCTAGAGACGCAGCATGCTGCTTCTCTACGAGGACAGTCATCATGTTTGAACGACTTAATCAAATCGAGACCAAATACCAGGAGCTGAACGAAGCGCTGGCCTCGCGGGAGATTGTCAGCGACTCGTCTCGCTATCAGAAGACGGCGAAGGCGCACAGTGAACTTACGCCTATCGTGGAACGGTATCGCGAGTACAAGGATCTGACGCGCGGCATCGCCGACACTAAGACGATGCTGGTCCAGGAACACGATGCCGACTTGAAGGCCATGGCGGAAGAGGAACTGGCGACGCTGCAGGCGCGACTCGAGCAGACAGAGGCGGAGCTCAAGGTCCTGCTGCTGCCCAAGGATCCCAACGACGAGCGCAACGTGATTCTCGAGATCCGCGCCGGCACTGGAGGCGACGAGTCGTCTCTATTTGCCGCCGAGATGTTCCGCATGTACTCGCGGTATGCGGAATCGCAGCGCTGGAAGGTGGAAGTAATGTCAAGTTCCGAATCGGGAGTTGGCGGATTGAAGGAAGTCATTGCCATGATCGAAGGCCGCGGCGCCTACTCGAAGCTCAAGTATGAGAGCGGCGTGCACCGCGTCCAGCGTGTTCCCGAAACGGAGCAGCAGGGACGAGTGCACACTTCGGCTATAACCGTGGCCGTGCTGCCCGAGGCGGAGGACGTCGACATTAAGATCGAGGCGAAGGACATTCGCATCGATACTTTCTGCTCTTCCGGTCCGGGAGGCCAGTCGGTGAACACCACTTACTCGGCGGTGCGCATCACGCACATTCCGACGAATACGGTTGTGAGCTGCCAGGACGAAAAGTCGCAGATCAAGAATCGCGAGAAGGCGATGCGAGTTCTGCGCTCGCGTCTCTACGAAGTGGAGCTTGAGCGCCAGCAGGCTGAGCTTGCCAGGGAGCGCAAAACGCAGGTTGGCAGCGGGGATCGCAGTGAGAAGATCCGCACCTACAACTTTCCGCAGAACCGCGTGACTGACCACCGCATTGGGCTAACGATCCATCAATTGCCCGAGCTGATGGATGGCAGGATCCAGCCGCTCATCGACGCCCTGATCGCGCACTTTCAGGCCGAGAAGCTCAAGCAGGAGACAGTGGCGGTTTGAGGGAAGGAGCCTTGCGGCTCGATCTCGCAATCCGAGAAGGCACCGAACGTCTGCAGGCCAGAGCGCGGGGAGACGCTCGTCTCGACGCGGAGACGCTCATGATGCACGTGCTTGGGCGCAATAAGGCCTATCTTTACGCTCATCCCGAAGTGGAACTCGCCTGCGGTGAGCTTAATCGTTACCAGGAAGCACTTCAGCGCCGCGCGGCCGGCGAGCCGCTGCAGTACATCACCGGACACCAGGAGTTCTGGGGCCTCGATCTGCTGGTCACGCCTGCGGTGTTGGTCCCCCGTCGGGAGACGGAGCACGCGGTCGAGGCGGCGCTGGAGTTGCTGCGCGAAATCAAATCGCCGCGTGTGATCGATGTTGGAACCGGCTCGGGATGTATCGCGCTCGCGCTCGCCTCAGAGCTGCCCGGAGCAAGCCTCAACGCGGTGGATATTTCGAATGATGCGCTCGAGGTTGCGCGGAAAAATGCAAAGCGTCTCAATCTCTTGGATCGAGTGGCATTCTCGCAGAGTGACTTGCTGGGAAGTTATTTGAACGGCGCGCTAGCTTTCGATATGGTCGTCTCGAATCCGCCGTACGTCGGCGACTCCGAGGCCGATAAGCTGCAGGTGGAAGTCCGGGAGCACGAACCGCACCAGGCGCTGTTTGGCGGCGGGGTGGAAGGACTGGATATTTATCGTCGTCTCATCCCGCAGGCTGCTCGCGTGCTAAAGCCGGGAGGCTGGTTGGTGATGGAGATCGGCTACACGCAAGAGCAGGCAATTCGAGACTTGCTGAAGGATTGGAAAGATGTTCGCTGCGTCCCGGATTTGCGGGGAATACCGCGCGTGGTGATCGCTAAAGTTAGCTAGAAATCCTGCACGCCCTCCAGCACGCGAACTTTCCAACTGTCTTCTACCACCGTTACGACAGCGATGTATTTGCGTGTGACCTTCTGGGAACTCACGACATTGCTGCCATCCAGCAGCTGGATTTCGAACTGCGCGGTGTCCTGCAGTTGAACGGCAGAGCCTTCGGGCGAGTAGAAGGTTGCAGATACTTGATGTCCGTGATCGACATACCGCGTCGCCAGCCCGTTCTTCTTCTGCTCCTGCACCTGTGATAGCAGTTTGTCGTGCGCGTAGCCGACGAAGCTTTCGTCGATCAGCTCTGGACGATTCTGTTCCAGCGCGCCTTCCATATTCTTCCATGCACTTGAATAGGTTCTCGCGATCGCCTGTCCCGTCAGCTGTTCGAGGGGACGGGGCTGGATCTGCGAGGCATCGAGTCGCACCTGAACCGTATCACTGGCGGCCAGAACTCTGGAAATCAAGGGAAGCGCCACGCCGACTACCAGCGCGAAGGTAATTACGAAAATAAGAAGACGCAGCGGGATGTCAGACGCTCGCCTCATTCCCCACCTCCCCAGCGCACTTCATTTCCCAAAACGACACCAGAGGCGACCGAGATAGTCGCTCCGGGAACCGGGGGCAGCACTGCCCGGGCGATTCCCTTCTTTACGCGAGCGTCCACGGTCGAGCGACCCTTGCCAGGTTCGGCAGAGATGAATGTCACGATAGTCCCGTCAGGCACTGCATTGCCCGAGCAGTCGCGTACGGGATCAGTTGTTGCGATCAGTCCTTCTTTCTCCTTGTGCAGCTTGAAGCGCAAGTTGCAGGGCTCAGAGGCGGTTTCTTCCACCACGCGCCGTACGGAGTTATCGCCGACCCGAACTGTGAATTGTCCTGGGCCGGCTTTCGTTCCCGATCCGGTCTGGAGATAGGAGACGCCGTTCTTGGCAGTCAGGCGTTCCACTTTGGCGGGAGCGCCCGGAACGGAAAGTTCGAAAGTCACCGGGGTCGGCGCCGTGACCAGGTTCTCAAATTGGTCGAAGACGAATGCCGTGCCCGCAATTACCTTGGGCTGTCCCACGGGAACGCGGGAAGGACGCGCGAGAAAGTTGATCTTCTCGGCTGCGGCGGGTGCGACGTACAACTCTTTGCTCACGTCCGCGCCGCCTTTAATCGCGATCTGGTAATAGCCGGAGTTACGAAGTTCTTCGCCCTTAAGCTGAACGTCATCGCCAAGCTTTATCTGGCGTTTGATCGCGGTACCGGGACCAACTACGTACAGCGTTGCTTCACCGCTTCCTGAAGTGCCGATGGCAACGCTCTGCCCGGCGACTGCTTTGTCGGGGAGGCGCATATCCGCAGCGAAGCCGACGGCTCCGAGCACGCAGACAAGCACGCTAATTGTGGTTTTATGCCGCATCGTATGCATGTCCTAGGCGGTGGAACGATCCATCACGTAATGGTTCACGACAACGCGATAGCTATGAACCTTAGGCGCGATGTCATCGTTCACGGTCACAGCAAAGGGAATGGGAATCTGCGGCCGCAGCGCCTGATCGACGTAGCCGTCGGAAATCCAGATCACTTTTCCTGCGTTGTCGTAGTAGGTAGCCAGAACCTGGGGGATGTTCACAAGCTGGCCGCTCTGGTTCATCAGCTCGCCTTTGAGCAGGGTGTGTCCCGAATCGGTCTTCTCGAGTTGCTGATGCAGGACTCCAATCACCGGATCGGCTGAGGCGGGAACCAGAATCGACGTCGGGTTGAGCGTGACTTTCTTGACCTGATTCAGGTGAACACCGTCGAAGTCGATGCGGAACGGGGTGACCTCTTTGGGCAGGAGCACATGCGAGATCTTGTCAAAGCTGGTTTCTTCGCCAAGCTGTTCGTCGTTTTTCCCAATCAGGATTCCCTGCACGTCAACGTAGCCTGGGACCGTGTCTTCATTCACGAGTTCTCCCAGGATGATGACCTTGCCTTCACTCTCTACCGCATTCATGGAGGTAATCCGCACATGCGGACTCTCCGCGTTTTGCGCGCCCCACTCGTTGGCTTCGGAGTCGCTGTGGATGATGTCCCAACGCAGGTAGTTCACTGGAATCACCTGCGGCGCCAGATTTTGCTCGTGGCGCTTCGGCCAGACGATCTGCCAATTGCCGTTGTCGTTGACGAGTTTGAGATCTTTGTTCTCGAAGAGTTCTCCGACAGCCGTCCGCCACTCCAGGCTGGCGCGCACCAGGGCTTCGTTGCCGTGATTCGCGATCACGCGGGTGTCGGCGTTCTGCAGTTGCGAGAGCGTCTTTAGACTGCCGTCTCGACCAGCGATATCGCGGTGTGCGGTAGCAAAGTCAACGTTGCTCGAGGGCGCGATCAATGCATACGCGCCCTGGTAATCATCGGCTCGTACGCGGTCGTAGAAGGCCCGCACCGTGCCTTCGGGCGAAGTAGTCTTTTCTTTCTGTCTCGTGGGAGCTACACCGGCGGCGATCAGCACGCCTGTGATCACGGCCATGATGATGGCAAGCAGACGACTCATTACTGGGCCTCCCGAAGAACGACCGGCTCGGCCGCGGCAGTTGCGGGAAAGTTGATCGTCTCAGCCTGACGACGGCGCTCTGGGAACAGAATCAGCAGCGCCAAAGCGAAGACCACTGTGGCCATCGGCAGCGTTCCCCAGAGCAAGCTAAGAAACGGACTTGGCACTGCTCCCGCAGGCGGAGTGATCTTGTGCGCGGGCGGAACACTCTCCTTCGTCCACAGAGTGATGTTGCCGTTGTCATAGACTTCGGCCTGCCGCCATCCCCCGAATGCCAGCAGAGGCTCGTAGTAGCGATCGCGGACGAAGATGTATTTCAGCCCATAATGGTCTGCGTGCTTCAGCATGGAGCGCAGCGCTTCCATGCCGTTGCGGAAATATTTTGCGTTGGTGAGCTGGGCGGAGCCTCCGGCCATCAGCTCCGGCAGCAGCCGCCCGGAGTTGTAATCGCCGTCCACTGAACTTGCATTGGCCAGCACGCCGACGCGCGCGAGCTGCATTCCAAATCCGAGCGTAATGTAACGGAATTTGGCGTGATCGTCCCGATTCAGGAAGCCGATCACGTCGTCAATGCTGAAGCTTCCCGATTGAATGGGATTGGCATGCAGCCATGCCAGCGCTCCAGCGCCCGAGAGCACGGAAGCGAGAGCGAGACCGGCAATGGCTTTTCCGCGGAAGCGATCAATCAACCATTCTGCAATCAATCCGGCGAAGGGAAGCGCCATTAGCGTGGCCCAATATGTGAAGCGCTCGTAGGTCAGAATCTCCCAGATTCGGGTACCGAAAACAATCTTTGGAATCGGGGTCGTGCCGCCCAATCCGATCATGGCTACCAGCCACCAGAATAGGAACAATGGACGTAAACGCTTGTCCGTGGCACCACGCCAGAAGATGAACGGTATAGCAAGTATTAATGCCCCGGTCGGAATAACCCAGAAGTTCATTCCCAGAGTGGGCTCGAGGATGTAGTTGGCACGGCTCTCGTGGTAAATCGGAGCCTGCTTGATGGGGTTGTAATAGAACTCGACGAAGTAGGGCAGCAGAACCATCAAAACCCCAATGGCGGCGATGCCGGCAAAGATCGCGGTTCGTGCGGCTACCCGGCCAAGAGTGGCATCAGCCCGGTCTTCGCGGTGATCGATGAAGGCCAACCAGATAATTGGCAGTGCGAAGAACGGCGTGGCGAAGAACATACTGACGTGATGTCCTGCGCAACCTACAAGGAAAATGGCCAGGCCCTTGCAGAACGCGAGCAGACTCCCTTCACGAATCCATATGTAAAAGAACGGCAGTGAGTTCAGCAGCATTACCGAGGCGAAGGTGGTATTGATCTGCCCACTTTGGTACACCATCTGGACGAGCGATCCCAGGAAGATGCTGCCGATGGCAGCATAGAGCGCAGCCCGCTCGCTTACCCAAAGACGCGCGTAGCGATAGACGCCGATCGGCAACAGCAGGATGATCAGCATCTGCACGATGGTGTACGCGAAGTTTAGTCCAACGAGGTGTGAGAACAGAGCGATGAGCTGATGCACCAGCGGGGGATATGTCGTCTGCGAGAATCCCGCAAACCACTTCTCATTCCAGGGATTGAACCAATGGTGAGCATAGTGATCCGCGAAAAACATGTGCGTGTTCGCGTCGAACGAGCCTTGCGGCAACTGAAACAGCAATAGCGGCGCATGGGCAGCAAGCGCGAGCAGAAGCAGCCATCCGAAGACCGGCAGACGTTTAGTAGTAACGGGGAAAGTGGTGGAACTTAAAAGCAACACACGCCTCCAGAAGAGTGCTTACAGGGTAAGTTTTGATTCCATTTCGGCAGCTCGGGTTTTCCGGCAGCTCTGGTGGGAGGGCAGCGATTAGCAATTAGCAATTAGCGATTAGCAACGGCAGCGAAAAGGCAGCGATTAGCAATTAGCGAAGAGCGGGGGAGCCTGCGCCGTCCCTCACTGCTAGTGTGTATCTGCCGTTCGTGGCAGACTGATGGGGAGCTTAAAGCAGATTTGGGTTGGCTAATTGCTAATTGCTAATCGCTGCCTTTCCCGCTGCCTTTCTGCTGCTTTTTCACCTTAGCTGCTAACTCTTAGAGACTCTGCCTGCATCCAAGGAAGTTGCCGGCAGAGCTGCTGCACGAGCGACGTAGCCAAATCTGCCGGTCGGTCTGCATCAGCCAAGCAAACGATCAGCCAAGCAATACGCACCTCAAGCAGAGATGAAGAAGAGCAGTTACATAAATCCCATTTTCGCGCCCACTCTCATGTTCCCAAGATTTGCCCCGGTCTTTCGAAGAGCTCTCATTTTACTTTTTGCGTTCGCTGTTTCCATGTCGGCCCAGACATGGGAAGTTGGCGGTCAACAGACTCAGCCGCAGCAGCAACAAGCGCAAGCGCCACGGAAGAAGGCGGGCAAAGGCGCCTCTGTGCCGATGCAATCGACACAGCAGCAGGAGTCCGGTATTGGCACGTTCGGCGAGAGCATTTCGGTGCAGCGTGAGCAGCGTGCTGCCGACGAGGCGCTTCGCCATAACAATGCTGCGGTCGCATACGCGCATGCCAAGCGCGCAATTGAAATGGCTCCAGGAGATCCGGGAAGGTGGTTCACTTTGGGATACGCTGCCCGGCTCTCTGGGCACCTCTCCGATTCTGAGAATGCTTATAAGCGCGGATTGCAGATCTCTCCGAATGCTGCTGAAGGTCTCTCTGGCCTCGCTCAGACTTACTTTCGCCAAGGACGTGTTAACGATGCCAAGCGGATGCTGCTCGACGTAATCGCGAAGTACCCGAACCGCGTCGACGACCAGATGATGGCCGGCGAGCTCTTCATGCAGAGCGGCGATATTCGGCAGGCGCTCCAGATCCTGCAGCATGCCGAGCAGATCAAGCCTTCAGCTCACTCCGAATTACTGATGGCGATCGGCTATATGAAGCTGAAGGATACGGCCAAGGCGAAGGAGCTACTTGATCTGGCTCGCCACCGCGATCCGAACAACATCGACATCTTCCGCGCAGTCGCGAATTTTCAGCGCGAGTCACACGACTACCAGGGAGCCATTGCCACTCTCAGAAGCGCTCCTTCGCAGAAGCCCGATCTGCTCGCGGACCTCGGATATACCTATGAACTCGCCGGCATGAAGAAGGAAGCAGCGGAGACTTATGACCGCTATGCGAATGCCGATCCAAAGAACATCAACGCGCAATTAAGCGCGGCCCAAGCCTGGATGCACTTGAACGATTCCGCAAAGACGGAGCAGTTCATCGAACGCGCCGCCACCATCGATCCCAATCACTACCGCTTGCACGCTGTGCGCGCGGGGTTCGCCAAAATGCAGAGCAAAGATGCCCTTGCCGCCTCTGAGTACGAAGCTGCATTGGCACATATGCCGGAAGATGTACCCGAAGGCCAGATCTTCCCGATCGAACTTCGGCTCAACCTTTCTGAGATCTATAAAGGACTGGGAAACCGTGCCGCGGCACAGCAGCAGATCGCTCTAGCGGAGCAAGAGATCAACAAGATCCAGGTTGAGGGGCCGCAGAGGGCCGAATTCCTGCGGGTGCGGGCTTCCATCGCGATGGGCGGCAATGATTACAACGCCGCCGAAAAAGACCTGCAGGACGCGATGAAGCTTGATCCCAACAATTCCAATATCGAACTGCAATACGCCAACCTGCTATGGATCATGCAAAAGAAAGCTGAAGCAGAGCAGGCGTATCTTGCAGTGCTGAAGCACGACCCGAAGAACCGTTATGCCTATGAGAGCCTCGGATATCTCATGCGCGACTCCGGTAAGGTCCCGCAAGCGGAGCAGTACTTCCATGAGATGGCAAAGCTCTATCCGGACGATTACATCCCTTATCTGGCACTGGGCGACATGTACACCTCGCTCGATCGCCTCGATGAGGCCGAGGTGGCTTATGAACAGGGCTACAAACTAGCTCCGCAGAATGCCGCGATTATCGCCGGCGGTTCCAACGCGGCCATTCAGAATCACAAGTTTGTTTTGGCTAAGACGTGGGTTCATCGCAGTACCCCGGCGATGATGGACGATCCCCGCATCCAGCGGGAGTGGGAGCGCTCGGTATTCTTTGAAGGTAAGTATCGAGAGTCGGCCCAATTCGGATACAAGGTTCTGGCTCAACGTCCCAACGATCTCGATGGCGCGGTCTACCTGGCATATTCTCTCTATAACCTCGGCCGTTACGACGATACCCTCGCGCTGGCATCACGCTATGAAGTCGTACTGCCAAAGGAGCCAAACTTTCCGCTGCTCGCGGGCCATGTTCACAAACAGCAGGGCTTGCTCGACAAAGCAGTCGATGACTATGGTCGCGCACTGCAACGCGATCCCAAGATGGCCGAAGCGTACGTGAACCGCGGTTATGTCTTGAACGATCTGCAGGATGCCGAGGCCGCGATCGTCGATTTCGATCAGGCACTCAAATTGCAGCCGAACAATGGCAGCGCGCGTTTAGGCGCAGCGTTCTCGAATTTGGAGCTGCACCGTGCTCATGCTGCACTTGATCAGGTGGGACAGGCGGAGAAGCTTCTTGGTACCTCAGCGCCGATTCACGAGGTGAAGGCAACTGCATATCGTCAGCTCCGCCAGTTGCAGAAGGCCGAGACCGAATATCGCGCAGCAATTGCACTGGCTCCCAGCGACGTTTCGCTTCACATTGCCCTCGCCGATACGCTCTATTACGAACATAAGTATCGTCCGGCCATTGACCAGTTAACGATCGCTATCCGTGAACAGCCAGATGATCCGTTCCTGTACGCGCAGCGCGCTCATGCTGAAGCCGAACTGAAGATGCGGGCGGAGACGCTCGAAGACGTGAAGCTCGCCGAAGAGCAAGGCCCGGACCAGGGCGCCGTGCTGCTTGCTACTGGCGATGCTCTCCTATTGCTTGGAGAAAGGGACGCAGCGCAGCAACGTTTCATGCGCGCTCTCGATGCTCCGGATGCGAATCGCGTAGAGACGCGGCTGGCCTTCGCGCGCCTGTTCGCAAATCAGCACAAGTATGACGACGCTCGCCAGCAGATATCGCTGGGATTCACCGAGGCGCGCGTAGGTGAGGCTGCTCCGGCGACCGCCGATGATCTGGTTGCCGCCGGCAACATATTCCTCTCGATGAACGACTTCGATCTGGCGCAGAAACTGTATGAACGAGCGAAGGAATCAGGGGCCGCCGAGGAGCAAGTTGCCATCGGAATGGCCAACGTTGCGCTGGCCCAAGGCGACGATCGCCAGGCCGAGCAGTATCTCGCGAGCCTCGGCAGCCGCGATCAGTACGTGGACAACTACGACTACATGCTGGCCGAAGGCGCGATTTACCGCATGCGCCATGACATGCCAAATGCCGTCAATGCCTTTGCGCGCGCGAACGCGCTGGCGCCGGAGAACGAAAATCTTGAAGTGCAGCGAAGCCTGCATGAAGCCGCAGGCGAACAGGGCATTCCGCTCAACAGCAAGGTGAATGTGCTATCGGATTTCTCCGTGGCGCCCGTTTTCGATGACCTGACCATCTACGTGACCGACGCCAAACTCTTCGGACTCAGCGGGAACAGCGCGCAACTGCCGAGCGGCCGACGTCTTGTCGAGACGCAGTTTACGCAAGGCTATCGCTATCATCCGGAGGGAATTCCGGTTGTGGGTGGGTTCTTCCAGCTCGACCATTACTCCGGCAACTATTCGCTGCCGTTTGCCGCCCGTGTGGTCGATACAAGCACCAACAATTACAACTTCAACGCTGGAATCAATCCCGTTCTGCGCCTAGGCAGCGCAAGATTCGACTTCAGTACCGGACTGCAATTTACCGTTCGTCGCGATTCGAACGAGCGTTCGAAGTTCGACGTGAATCAGGATCTGTTTCGCCAGTTCCTGTATTTATCCAGCAGCCCGTTGTTCAATGCGCTCACGATCCGCGGGCAGGCGTACCACGAGGCTGGCCCGTTCACTTTGCAAAATTTGAGCTCCGGAGAAAAGGGAGCCCGCATCGACTTCACCGTTGGCCGTCCGTGGGGCAAGAATGCACTAGTCACGGGATACACAATTCGTGACCTGCAGTTCAGTCCCGTGGTAAGCGAGTTCTTCTCCACTTCGTCATACATCGGATTCGAGCGCAAGTTTGGACAGAAGTGGACGCTCACTCCGATGGTGCAGATGATCCGCTCGTGGAAGGTGCAGGCGCCGCAATATGCACGCGCCCAAGCCTTTATCCCGGCCGGCAGCTTTGAATATCGTCCCACTGAAAAATGGACGGTAAATGGAAATTTTGCATGGCAGTCGGGGCGGGGTAAGGACCCGTTGTTACACGCATATGACAACGTGCAGAGCGGAATCTACATCTCTTACCTAAAGCCGTTACGCCAGAACCAGCGTGACGGAGCAGGTGAATTTGCCGTCGAGTACCCCATACGGTTCTCGGCCGGCATCCAACAACAGAACTTCTTTAACTTGGCTGGCCACGGACAGACGGAGATTGTACCGGTAATTCGTCTGACGCTTTTTTAAGACCAGAAGGGCTCGATGGAAACTAGAAGTGATCTCATAACTGATGCACCGCCGTCGCGCGTACCGGCTGCCATTCTGCCAAGTGCGGCATTATGGGGGGGCACCGGCTTTAGCCGAGCCGTTAATAAAGGCTTGAATCATTCGCCTTTAGCCTCTGAGGCAGGCCTTTCTTCCTGCAGCAATCGAATCGCGGCGGTTCTTCATTCGCGCTGCGCTACCAGACCGCAGCGGCTAAAACCGGACGCATTGCGTGCGACTTTAACGGCACGGCTGAAGCCGACAGCCTTCCCGAAACCATGCGCTACTGCGCGGCGGTGGCTGCGATGGATGTAAGAGCAATTGTTCTGCTCGGACTGGCGGGCGAAGGGAACGATCGCGCGACCCCTGTCCTCGATTCTTCAGAAAACTTTGCTGGAACGCCGCTCGCTGTTCTTCCGGTATTAGGACAGCCGGTGCTGCATCGCGTTGTCGATCGCTTGAAATGCGCCGGAGTCGATTCGGTTTCGGTGCTCAGTGCGGCACGCGCGCCATTGGTCGATGATTGCTATCCTCCAGGGGTCAAGTGGCAAAACGTTGCGGATACTCAGCTCTGGCGAGCCTCAGAGGAGGAGTTCGATCACCTGGCTCATGATGGCGCTGAGCTCGTCTTGGTCGTGCGCCTGGGAGCTTATGCAGAAGTGGAAATTGATCCGCTGCTCCAATTCCATCTTGACCAGCGCAATCATATTACGCAGGTCGTCGATGCTGACGGCCCACTCGACTTTTTTGTTCTCTCCGGCTCGCGGCGCAATGATGCCGCTTTTTTGTTGCGCAACAAGCTGGGAAAAGTGCGCGTGCAGTCGCGTTCATTCGTGACCAGCGGATACGTGAATCGACTGCAGACCCTTGCCGATCTGCGCCGGCTGACGCTCGATAGCCTCTTACAGAAGACCTCGATTCAACCACAAGGCGAGCAGTTTCGCCCCGGCGTTTGGGTGGGGCAAGCAGCCAAAATCGAGGGCGACGTTCGCCTGGTCGCGCCGTGTTATATCGGACCATTCACGAGAGTTCGTTCAGGCTCGTTGATTACTCGTGGCAGCTCACTGGAACATCACAGTGTGGTGGATTGCGGGACTGTGGTGGAAGCAAGTACGTTGCTTCCGTTTTCCTATCTCGGAGCCGGACTTGATCTCGTGCACTCGATTGTCGGTTCCAATCGCATCGCAAGCCTGAAGCACGCGGCGGAACTCGAGATGGAGGACAAGACCCTGGTTTCAGTTGTTCCCGCGTCGTCGTTCTGGCGGACGGTTCGCGATGCTTCGCGCCTTGTAAGCTTCGTGCCGCACCAGATGTTCGCGAAATTGTTTGGCGAGCGCAAGATCAAGGAAACGCGGCCCTGTCCGGAGAGTGGGGAGAGCGGCTTCGATCCGCGTGCCGTAGCGCGGCCGGTAACACAGGAGCGTCAGCCGTTGACTCCAAGTGTCGTCACACGAATGAGGGAATATGGAAACCAGTAGGCCAGTAGTCGTGAAGAGGATGCCGGAAAGAGTGAACCGCCACGAGGCGCAAAGGTTCTTTGCCGATGTGCAGCCCTTCGTAACCTCAGACCGTCCGCAGCTTGTCTTCGATCTGTCGCAGGTAAAGCAGCTCGATGCCGCGGGTGTCGAAATGCTGCTCCGGTGTGTTGCGGAGGTAATGAAGCGCGATGGCGATCTGAAGCTGGCGTCTCCTTCGCGGCAGGCAAGCATGGTGCTGGAGCTGACGCGCACCGACCGCCTGTTCGAGATCTACGCGAACTCAACTGAAGCAGCTCGAAGCTTCTCTGGATTTCTGCCAAATGCGATGCAATCGATTTCGCCTTATCCCAAGCGAGCCGCCGAGGAGCTTCCGATGGCCGCTTGAGTCAGACCTCTTCTGGGAAGATTTCGACATCCAAAGCAGCAGCACCGAACGATGCTGGCACACAGAGCAAAGGGCTAAAACACGCGCCGGCATCTCTCCGCAATGAATTCAGGTTCCGACACAATTTCCCTACCGCTTCGCGGCGGATGGCGCGTGCGTTGCGCCGACTGGATTGAGAGGGGAGCCGCGTCGCGCGTGCTGGGCGGAAGCATCGTGATGCTGGCCGGCTCAGTGCTCGTCGCCAGCATCAACTTCGGATTCAACGTCAGTATGGCGCGCCTGCTTGGACCAGCGTTATTCGCCCAGGTCGCTGCTGTAGTGACTCTGCTCATGCTGCTTTCCTCGGTGAGCCTGTCATTTCAGCTGGTGTGCGCGAAGTTCGTCGCACGCAATGCCGTCATGTCCAGCAAAGTCGCGGTGTTCCGTGATCTCAGACGGAAAGCATGGATGGTTGGCGCAGCCATCGCAATCGTCCTCACAATTGCCAGGCAGCCAATCGCCGAGTACCTGCGGATGTCTGACTCGTGGCTCATTGCAGTGTTTGCGCTGGGAATGACGTTTTACACGCCGCTTGGCGTGAAGCGCGGCAACATGCAGGGACTGTGCGAATTTGGATCGCTCTCTCGCAACTACATTTTGGAGGCGGCTTCCAAACTGGCTTTGGCCATTCTGCTGGTGGAACTTGGATATGGGGTAATGGGAGCGGTTGGCGCGATCTCTGCGTCCATTGTAGCTGCGATCCTGATTCCCGGAGCGAAGGTTCAGAAGGCCGGCAATCTTGAGGAGGGCGAAGTTATCCCCGCATCTTTCGGAGAAGGCATTCAGGCGATTGTCTTCTTCATCGGGCAGGTAATCATCAACAACATCGATATTATTTTGGTAAAGCACTTCTTTACCGCCGAACTGGCAGGTCTTTATGCCGCGGTTGCGCTCGTGGGCAGAGTGTTGTACTTCGCCGCGTGGTCGATCGTTAGTGCGATGTTCCCCATCAGCGCCGCCGCAAAGGACGAGGACAGGAGACAAGTGCTGCTTTTACCACTGCTGATCGTACTGGGAATTTCGATTGGATTCATCGGCGTGCTCGCGCTGTTTCCCGGCTTCATCATTCACTTGATCCTGGGCGAAAGTTTCCGCTCCGCCGAACCGCTCCTGAGTCTGTACGCCTCAGCAACCGGACTCTACGCTCTTTCCGTTGTTCTGATGACTTATGAAATGTCGCGAAAGATCGCCAATACTGGCTGGCTGCAACTGCTGATCAGCGGGGCGCTGGTCTTTCTGATTTACACGTTCCACTCCAGTTTGCGACAGGTGATCGTTGTGCAGATCGCGCTGATGGCGCTGATGCTGCTGTTAGTTTCACTCCCATTTTTGCGTTCCATCAGACTTCTCAGATGGAAGGAGTCCCTATGATTCTTAAGCGCCGTGTTACTGAAGCACAAGTCATTGCTGAGTTTCTGAAAAACGAGTTCTATCAGAAGGAGTACGACAAAGACCGAAGAGAGTTCGAGTCGATCGTCCTCAATCCGGACATCACCGATGATGCGCAAAACATCGTTCGGCGAGCCTTGCTATACCGCCGTCGTGGACACATGCTTCGCGAGATTCCTACCGACACGGTATGGCAGGAAGCCGAGATCGACGCAGAGGATCTGAAGCGCATCCGTGTGTTTCCCCGTGCGCACTGGCGCAAGATCTCGGATGGAAGTTTCCTCCTGAGCGAGATTGTCAGGCGAATTCGCGAGTCGGCGATCGGGAAGAAAGATCCGGCATTCCTGAAAATTCAGCAACTGCGTTACCGGCTGCAGTCTGAACCGCTAACTTCAACGGTGTTGCTCATCGGCGTCGACGAAGAGTTGCCACTCACAATTCTGGAAGGAAACCATCGGCTGGCGGCTGCGATGCTGGTCTCACCCCACCTGGTGCATACCGGATTCCGGATGATCTGCGGCCTGTCGCCACGGATGTATGAGTCGTGCTGGTACGACACCAACATCCCGACTCTTTGGACTTACATCAAGAATCGACTCAACAATCTCGTAGATAAAGAAGCGAACGTAGAGCGTGCGCTGGCAGTGGGTAGCGACAAGACATCTCTACCTTTCGCAGAAACTTTGAAAACGGAGAAGGCGCGGGCGAAGTAGCAGCATGAAGCTTCTAAGCTCCTAAGCTCCTGAGTTGCAGAGCTACTAGCCGTAGATGGGATTTGAATTAAGAGCTGAGGATCTGAGCAGCTGTAGCTCTGCTTCCAACCTGCAGCTCTCCTGCCGCATCTCTCCTAAGGAGCGCCTGATTTGCAGTCCATCCCACGGAGTAGTTATGACACTGAAGCAACTTGCTTTGCGCTTCCTGGCCTTATTTCTATCGGTTCTGTTGTGCAACGTATCGCAGTTTGCAGCGGCTCAGAATACTGCTTCAGCGCCGCAGACATCGTCATCAGCACAAGATCAAAGTTCGCAAAGCGCAAATACGCCGGCTGAGCAGCAAAGTAATCAGGCGCCCGATGCCCGCAGCGGTCCTGCACGATACGACCCGGCTCAAGCTCCGCTGGCGCCTGTACCAACGAAGCGCCCTGCTGAAACGAATGCCACCCCGCCTGATGCGCCCAGCGAAGTGCAGCGTGCTCAGCAAGCGCAACCGGCACAGAGCACTCCTCAACCAGCGCCGGCGCAATCCGAGCCTGTGAACCCGCTCGGCACGGCCACAGCACAACAAGGAGCTACACGCGGCGGAGTTGCGTCGCGTCCGGCTGGTGAAGCAATCGCTCCAGCTAAGCAGCGCCAAGTCCACTCTGTGCTGATTAAACTCGGACTGGTGGCCGCGGGAGCAGTCGCTGTGGGCACTGTGGTCGGTCTAACTCGCGGGACATCGAGTGTTCCTCCCGGAGCAGCGCGTTAGCTCAACCGGTTACAAGTCTCTCAAGGAATTGGGCCAGTGAGTATCAAACGTCCGCTATTGATTAGCTTCTCCGGACTCGACGGCGCCGGTAAGAGCACGCAAATCGAAAATCTTCAGGAGCGCTTGACCGCGGCTGGGCTGAAGGTTCGCCTGCTCACTTTTTGGGACGACATCGTGGTGATGACACGATACCGCGAAAGCTTCGTCCACAAAGTGTATGGAAGTGAAAAAGGCGTCGGGGCGCCGAATAAACCCGTAAACCGGCGCGATAAGAATGTTCGCGCCTGGTATCTGACGATCCTGCGCCACGCGCTCTATCTATTGGACGCACTTCACCTGCGGACAACAGTGAAGAGACTGCTGAACTCAGGGGTTGACGTTGTCATTGTCGATCGCTACGTCTACGACGAGCTGGCGAACCTGCCACTGGAACGTCCGATGACGCTGAAGTTTGTGCGTTTGATCCAGAAGATTGCGCCTCAGCCGGACCTCGCGTATCTGCTCGATGCTGATCCCGAAGCTGCGCACAAGCGCAAGCCGGAGTATCCGGTCGATTTCATGCACAAATGCCGTACAGCTTACTACCGCTTGGCAGCCGTGTTAGGCACAATGACCATCATTCCTCCGCTGCCGCTTGCTGAAGCGAAGATGGCGGTGGTCACAGCCTGTGACAAGACCATTTTGGCACGGGAACTCGAAATTGCCACGCGGCCTCCGAATCTCGGAGTCGGTGCCCCGGCAGCGTAGCCGGCGCCTTCAACTGGAAATTATTTCAGCGCCACTGGCGCCGGCTCAATCTCTTCAACATCCACAATAGGAGTCGGGTACTTACCCGTATAGCAAGCTGTGCAGTAGCTGAGCTGGTCTGTTTCAGCGCAGGCGCGCCTGAGACCTTCCAGTGAGAGATATGCGAGGGAGTCCGCGCCTATGTACTCGCGAATCTCTTCGACGGACTTGTTTGCCGCGATCAGGTGCTTCCTGGATGGAGTATCGACGCCGTAGAAGCATGGAGAGATCGTTGGGGGGCAGGAAATTCTCATGTGAACTTCCGTTGCGCCCGCGTCGCGCACCATGCGAACGATCTTGCGGCTGGTGGTGCCGCGAACGATGGAGTCATCGATCAGTACAACGCGCTTGCCCTTCAGCAGATGCTGAACCGGATTCAACTTAAGGCGGACGCCGAAGTCGCGAACGCGCTGCTCGGGCTCAATGAATGTGCGTCCTACGTAGTGATTGCGAATGAGTCCAAAGCTGAACGGGATGCCGCTTTCATTGGAGTAGCCGACGGCCGCGGTAACTCCCGAATCGGGAACTGGAACCACGAGGTCTGCAACTACCGGAGCCTCCCGGGCAAGTTCGCGTCCGAGCGCCTCGCGGCTCTCCTGCACCGGACGGCCAAAGATTACGCTATCAGGACGCGAGAAGTAGACATGCTCGAAGATACAGCTCGACTGTTTTCGTGGCGGGGCAAAGATGCGCGAGTGCACGCCTTCACTGCCGACAATCACCAGCTCTCCGGGTCGAACATCGCGCTCATAGTGCGCGCCGATCAGATCGAAGGCGCAGGTCTCCGAAGCAAAGACAACCGATGGCCGCCCTGACACACTCGGCATCGTCGCCATCGAGAGCGGACGAAATCCGTGGGGATCGCGGGCGGCGAAGATGCGATCGCGCGTCATGAGCACCAGGGAAAAGGCGCCTTCGATTCGCCGCAGCGCGTCGGCGATTGCATCCGGCAGAGTCTGTTCTTTGGATTGCGCGATCAGATGTACGACCACTTCGGTGTCGCTGGTGGTCTGAAAGATCGAGCCGTTCTGTTCGAGCTGCCGGCGCAGAGTGTGCGCGTTTACCAGATTCCCATTATGGGCCAGGGCGATGGCGCCTTTGTTGCACTCCACGCGAATGGGCTGTGCATTCAACAGAGCGGAGTCGCCGGTGGTCGAGTAGCGCGTGTGGCCAATTGCCAATGATCCAGGCAGCCGGCCAAGAACGTCTTCGGTAAAAATGTCGGCTACGAGTCCCATGGCCTTGATATTGTGCAGGCGCACGAGATCGGAGCTGGCTATCCCCGCTGACTCCTGTCCGCGATGTTGGAGCGCATAGAGGCCCAGATAGGCGAGCTTGGAGGCTTCCGGGTGCCCGTTCACCGCAATCACGCCGCATTCGTCGTGGAACTTGTCGGATTTTTCGATGATCGACATTCAGTTCGAGGTCCCAAAGCTTCGTCGCTGCGTAGTTCCGAAGCTACTTATCGAGAGTGTCGGGCACGATGCGCTCCGGCACGTCCGAGTGTAAGGCGCATTCCAGAGCCTGAGCCCATACATTTTTTATATCGCCGATATAAACGGAAACCGCGTCGGCAGGGCCACGCCGGATGACGAGCTTGTCGCCACCGGTTCTGCCCAGGAACTCTGCTCGAATTTTGTGGTTTGCCGCTGTTTCTTGGATGGGTTGCCGGTCCCCTGGGACGCAGGAAACGAGCACTCGGCTTGCCTGCTCGCCAAAGAGAGCGATCTCCAAAGGCTCCGAGCCTTGGGGCAAATGCAACTCTGCCCCGATTTCGTGGCGGAACGTCGACTCTGCAGCCGCGACTGCCAGCCCGCCGTCTGAGCAGTCGTGTGCGGACTCGATCAGGCCTTTTTCCACCAATTCCAACACGCATTTCTGGAGCGCGGACTCGGCTGCGAGGTCCAGTGCTGGCGGCTCTCCCCAAAGAGCCCCGGCGATTTCCTTCGCGTACTCCGATGAGCCGAGCTGGCGATCATCATAAGGAGCTGTGGCGCCGGAGAGCAGGATCACCTCGCGTCCTGGGGACCGGAAGTGAGGAGTGGCGGTGCGCTCAATGTTCTCCACAATCCCGACAACGCCAAGTACGGGAGTGGGATAGATTCCTTCGCCGAGAGTCTCGTTATAGAGACTTACATTGCCGCCTGTAATCGGAGTGCCGAGCGCAGTACACGCTTCGGCCAGGCCGTCGATCACCTCGGAAAATTGCCACATGATGTGCGGCTTCTCCGGGTTCCCGAAGTTCAGGCAATTTGTGGCTGCAACGGGCAGACCGCCGGCACAGGCTACCTTGCGCGCTGCTTCAGCCACGGCATGCATAGCTCCCAATTTGGGATTCAGGTAGCACCAACGTCCATTGCCGTCAAGCGACATGGCCAGTCCGCGCTGCGTCTCCTTGATGCGCATGACGCCGGCATCGCCGCCGGGACCTTGCACAGTGTTGGTTTGCACCATGGAGTCGTACTGCTCGTGAATCCAGCGCTTGGAGCAGATGTTCTGCGAGGAGAGGAGTCGCTTTAGAACTCCGGTCAAGTCAGCAGTGGAGCCGAGCGTAACAGTCGGCGGTTTCTCTTTCGGCACTGGAGCCGTCCACGGCTGCATCGGACGGCGGTACACAGGAGCGTCGTCGGTGAGGGAGGTGTTCGGAATATCGGCGACGATGTTTCCATGCTCGAGCACACGCATGCGCGGCTCGTTGATCACATGGCCGATGGTGACTGCGTCGAGTCCCCATTTCTCGAATACGCGGAAGACTTCATGTTCGCGTCCGCGCTCGGCGACCAGCAGCATGCGTTCCTGCGACTCGCTGAGCATGATCTCGTAGGCGGTCATTCCGGTCTCGCGCTGCGGCACGTAATCAAGTTCAATCTCGATGCCTACGCCGCCACGCGCG
Organism: Acidobacteriota bacterium; assembly: GCA_003225175.1. NCBI lineage: Bacteria > Pseudomonadati > Acidobacteriota > Acidobacteriota bacterium. The sequence goes on along the minus strand of QIBA01000036.1, from coordinate 20,326 downwards.
CCCATTTCGCAGGTGGAGCACGTAAGACCGGCAGCGCCCATATCCTGAATGCCGACTACCGCGCCGGTTTGCATGGCTTCAAGGCAAGCTTCGAGCAGCAGCTTCTCCAGGAAAGGATCTCCGACCTGAACGTTCGGGCGTTTCTGTTCGGATCCTTCTTTAAACTCCTCGCTGGCCATGGTGGCGCCATGAATGCCGTCCCGTCCGGTCTTGGCGCCAACGTAAATGACCGGATTTCCTTCTCCCGACGCCTTGGCATAAAAGATCTCGTCCTTGCGCACGAGACCCAGGGCAAATGCATTCACCAGCGGATTCCCGAAATAGCACTCCTCGAACTTCGTCTCGCCACCAAGATTCGGCACACCAAAGCAATTGCCGTAGGAGGCAATACCACTGACGACGCCTTCCACTATGGAATGATTTTTGTGGATCAGCTTCTTCGCTTCTGAGCCCCTAAGCTTCCGCGCTGGAGAGTACGATGAGGCTGGCAGCTGACTTTCGCCTCTTCCTGTCGCCTGTCCCTGGTCCCCTATTCCCTGCGGTTTCCTGCGATCCACAATTCGCCCAAATCGCAGTGAATCCATCACAGCGAGCGGACGCGCACCCATGGTGAAGATATCGCGCAGAATTCCACCAACGCCGGTGGCCGCACCCTGGAAGGATTCGATATACGAAGGATGGTTGTGCGATTCGATCTTGAATGCGCATGCCCAACCGTCGCCGATGTCGATGATGCCGGCGTTCTCTCCCGGTCCCTGCACTACGCGCTCGCTTCGGGTGGGCAGGCGCTTCAAATGAACTTTCGACGACTTGTACGAGCAGTGCTCGCTCCACATCACACTGTAAATGCCAAGCTCCGTGAGCGAGGGCTCACGGCCTAGCGCCTGCACGATGCGTTCGTACTCTTCAGGGGTGATTCCGTGCGTCTTCAGCAGCTCAGGGGTGGCACGACAGGGAACCGGAGGAGTTTGGAGCGATTGAGTGGCCATTTCGGGGATAAGTCTATTTTCTCACGAAGACGCGGGTTGGCACGAAGGTCACGAAGGCAGGAAGAGGTTAAGCTCCGTGGTCTTCACTTTTTCGTTTGTGACCTTCGTTTTCGCTCCAGCCTTCGGCGCTCAGAAGCTCGTAGCCTGCTTCTCCACTTCAATCTTCAGATCAGGACGGAGGCGAAACAATCCTTCGAGGTGGTATGCCACTCGCTCCAGGGGAATTGAAAGATACTCTCCGGTTTCAAGGAATCCTCGCACGTATAGCTCCGCGAACCTCCGCACACCCAGCTCCCTGTACTGCACGACATGAACCAGCTCATGGAAGAGCAACGAGGGAGTGAACTCATGCTGGGCAACGATGATATCTACGAATGTAACCGCTGCCATCCGTCGAAACTGCGGCAGGTTCTGAAATCCCATATTTTCCAGTCCCGCATAAAACGGCGGATTCTGCAGGTGTTTCACCCGGGTCAGGCGCACTTGATCGAGTACGTCCGCAGGGAAGTGAACCGCCAGGGAAGTGCGCTCAGCGTGGCTCAATTGATGCGATGCCGGCTCGTGTGTTCGCCGCTGCTCCTCGATGAATATTGCGACGTTGGAGATGAGCTCTGTGATCTGCCCGGGCATGAGCGGTAGGCGGGTCATGCACTGAATATAGCTTGTTCCTGTTCGTTGAGAGACACATCCCGTTTTGGGATCGTCCGGTGACGATGCCCTTCGCTTCCATAAAGATGCCTGCCCAGAGTTGTCGTCCAGCCGCATGGAATTGTGACCGGTCACCGAGAATTATTTACCGCTTCCGGAGGCAGCACGGGATTATCTCTCGCGAACTCAGCACGTTTCATTGGCATCGTCGTTGCACGTTCAAACGGTGTTCCGCGAAACCGATTTGCCTGTGGAGAACGCATGTCTCAGTCAACTTCGAAATCGGTGAGCTGTTTAGAAATTTTGGGTACGCTGCAGGTCAGCGTACATCCGGATTCAAACCCCTGTTTTAGCGCATGGTCAACGCTTGCTCTGTTCGATTATTTACAGAGTGACATTCCGCTGAACAAAAGTGAACTTCCGCTGAACCAGCGTGACCAGACAGAGCCAGATCATTTCGAGAACAGAACTCTGGATCAAACTGACGGTGAAAGCGTTCGTGCCGAGCTTCAGGAATTGCTACGACGCGCATACTCACAATTGCCAAAGTAAAAGGCGACAGGGACAACAACAAGCATTAGTTGAGGTCGTTAGGAGCAGGCATCAGGCTCCAATCTCCTTATTCAGTGCAGTTCTTCTTCGCAACGCGATGCACGCGGCTAGTGCCGCAGCCTTGTGATCAGCAGTCCAGGGCGGACCTATCAATTTGCCGGCGCTTGCGAGCCTCTGCTTCGCGTCTGTCAGAGAGTCAGCCAGAGCCGGCTTCGCGAGCTCTTCCAAGTCGCACTCGCGATAACGCTCGACTGGAATCCTGAGTCCTTCGCACGCGTCGCTCACAACTTCACGAAACAATTCTCCTTCAGCAGTATGGATCAGAGGATGCGAAGCCAGAATTTGCGGCAGCGCGGGAAGCGGTCTTCCTGACGCAAGAAGCAACGCTGCAGCTACCACGTTGCATCCTCGCGCGGATATTGCTGCTGTAGCAGCTTCCAGCTCTCTTCGAGCGAGGCGTTCCGAAATGGAACGATATTCAGCCAGAAATCCTTCGGCTTTTTCGAGACTAAGCTCTTGAGCATGATGAAAGGGTTGATTGCCTCTCGGCCCGTGACCCTCTGTGATAACGATTCGGCGACGCTCGATGATCTCGATTTCATGGTTAACTGCGACCAGGATTCCCCACCCGGAGTGCATGCGAATACCGAGGGCTGCAGGCTTCATGAGCTACTCCTGTTTGGGGAAGTCTATCCGGAGAGGAGGAATGGCTTAGAAAAAAACGAAGCGGGCAGAAGCGAAGAGATTGGATGCATAGTCTTCGTGGGATCAGCAAAATCATTCGCTTAGTTGCGACGCATGCAGCTTTCGAGAACCTCGAGTTTCTCGAGCTACCACCTTCTACCCGGCCGGGGCGGCCGGAACAACGTAAGCTCGGTTCGTAGCACGCGAGCGAGGCCGCGAGTGCTGATGCCCACAGCAGCGCGAGCTCCGCAATTTTACTGCGCCGCAGAAGCCGCCATATCCAGAGATTCGAGTGCTGGGTTTAGCCTTGCCTGGCCGCCGCTAATACGCATCTTGCGCCGCCAAACGCGATACCCAGTCTTCCGCAAGGTGACTGTGTGATCTCCGGGCTCAAGTTCAAGCACAGCGGGAGCGTTTCCCATAAAAGCTCCGTCGATTTCAATTTCTGCTCCCGCAGGGTTCGACGCAATACTGAGTTTTCCGCGTCCATTAAGGTCGGCAGAACGCATTTCAGCTCCATGTTCCTGCCAGTGCTTATTAATCGCCTCGCAGGCGTCCTGCACAGAATTGCCCAGGGATCGCGTTGAGCGGCTGATGACCAGGTCTCCTGAGCGGCGATCAAAGACGGCGATCTTGTTCTTGCGCAAGACGATGGATTTGCCGCCCTCATGATCAAGAACGACAACATAGTCAGCTACTTCTTTCTTATTGTTGATCACCACCTGATTGCAGCGCTCACCGAAGGTCTTGATAATTTCGGCCGTTTGTGGACGAGCGCCACCGCCGCCCTTGGCACCAAATCCATCGGCGGAGCCTCCGCTAATCCCGTTGATCGCCCAGGATTGGCTGTCGGTAATGAATACTCGAGCCGCTCGGTCTGACGCGGATTGTTGTTCGGCTTTGGTTTCAGCAGCGGAAAGTGAAAGACAGAATGCCGCGACGGCGACGGCTGGTACGAGAAACCTGGATGGCATGAGCTTCTCCTCGTACAACAGTTAATTTGTGAAGACACAAGTCTCCTGATCCGCGTAACACGACTGAAATGAATTTGTTTCGCCGAGCTTCGCCTGCTAAATGTGAGCCAATTTTAGGCTGCTGTATGGCGTGGAGGCGAGAAGTCTTCGTGCGGAGTCCCCGGCAGGATTTCACGCAGTGCCCAGTCGATCCGGTTCACTGCATCTCGAATGGTATTTAGCTGCTGTTGCTGGTCCTGCGAGTAAGGAATGTACATGACGGGCTGCAGAGCATTGCGTACGTGATGGTTCATCAATTCAATCATGCGGAGTTTTTTGACCAATTCTCTCTTTTGGCGGCGCTCATAAAAAAACACCACTAGCCCAAGCAGCAAGGCGGCCGCGATGTTGTCGATCCAGAGGGCCCAGCCACTAATGCTCTCGTGGCGCTCCAGTGCTTCGATCAAGATCCCGAGGAGAAAGGAGAGTAGCGGCAAGGTAACGCTGAAGAGCGCTTTACGGTTCGCGCGAGCTCCGTTTGAGGACATGCGAACTATTATCTGGGAAGTTACTTGGAACGTGCGAGCTGTGTTTGTGGATATCAGCGTTACGAATAGGCCCTATACCGATTTCCATAGACTCGTCCCTGCATCCCTCCAAGAATTCGGAATTCTTAACACTTGAAACGTAATGTTTTGTTAAAGATGCGGCTGGCCTTTCACTTGCTTTCATTGCGGCAAAGGGAGGAGCATGAACCAGGAGATCTCCATCTCGTACAGGGCAGTCAAGTCAAAGATCTACAAGCTGATTGATGCCTTGGTCGAAGGCGAAAAGAACGAAGCCGAAGTACAGGAATCAATCCAGCGATGGTGGAAGATGGTCCGGCCAGATGACCGTGCCGTCGCCGAAAAGTATCTGGCGATGGTATTGAACCGGTCGAATGCCAGCCTGCTCGCGATCAGAGACGGCGTTCACTCCTATGAGCACTTTGGGGTGCGGCACAACTCCGACTCACGTGTTGGGAATCGGCTACCGGCAGCCTAGAAGTCTTAGTTGTCAGAAATCATAAGGCGAGCCAAACGGCTCGCCTTCTTCGTTGCTCGTGCACGCACTGGAGCACTCAGGTAGAGATGCAGCATGCTGCCTTTCCACGATGCTGGTCGCTAATACCGTCTAGCCAGAGTCAAGCGCATGGCGGAGACGTCTGTCGTGGTGTGCTGCGTTTCTACTTCAGCTTGCCAGCCTTCCAACGGGGTGCTCTTCGCCCATCTGTAGCCGCTCCAACTCTGCATATACACCACTCTTGCGCAACAATTGATCATGCGTGCCGCGCTCGACCAGCCTTCCATTTTTGATCACGAAGATCACATCTGCCGAGCGAATCGTCGAGAGGCGATGGGCGATAGTGATTACCGTTTTTCCAGACATGAGGCGATCCAGCGCCTCGTAAACCAGCTTCTCCGATCCGGCGTCGAGATCTGAAGTGGGTTCATCGAGAATCAGAATGGGCGTGTTCCGGATCACCGCGCGCGCAATGGCAATGCGCTGGCGTTGGCCACCGGAGAGCGTCATGCCACGTTCGCCGACGATGGTGTTGTACCCTTCCGGCATACGATCGATAAATTCCGAAGCGTTTGCGAGTTCGGCTGCGCGAATGATCTCGCTGCGTGTCGCCTCCGGCTTGCCATAGGCGATGTTTTGCCAAATCGGTCCGTGAAAGAGCACCGTCTCCTGAAGGACGAAGCTAATTTGCTGCCGCAGTGATCGCTGCCTAAATTGGCGAACATCGACAGCATCAATCTTCACGACTCCCGACGTTGGATCGTAAAAGCGAGGAATCAAACTGATAATGGTCGTCTTTCCTGCTCCGGTAGGCCCGGCGAATGCGGCGACCTGTCCGGGTTCGATGACAAGACTCAAGTCCTCGAGGATTGGTGACTCCGGCGCGTACGAAAAGCTCACGTGATCGAACGCGATCTTGCCTTTGAATCGCGGAGCAGGCTTCGCCTTGGGCAGATCTTTTACTTCGCGCTCGGTTTCAAGGATCTCCTGGATCCGTTCATAGCCGACCAGAGCTTTTGAATAGGAGTCGGTCATCTTCGACAGCTCCTGCATCGGCTTGTACATCTTGCTGAGGTACTGGATAAACACCACAAGTGAGCCGGCCGTGATAGCGCCGCTCAGGACCATGCGGCCACCGAACCACAGAACCAGGAACGTGCCTACTGCGACGATGATCTGCACAATGGGGGCAAGCTTCGCCTTCAGGCTTCGGGCGCGTAGTGCGATCTCCACGCTTTCGAGGCTCTCTTCTTCAAGCCGCCTGGATTCATAGTCTTCGCGCGCAAAAGCCTTCACCACGCGGATCGATCCCAGCACCTCTTCGATCACCGATACAATCTCGCTCTCTTTCTTGCGAACCTCGCGCGAGGCCTTCTTGATGCGACGCGTGTACGTGTACACGATGGCGAACAGCACTGGTGAAATGGAGAGAGCGATCAGGGTGAAGCGCCAGTTCAGGAAAAACATCACAACCACCATCCCGACCAGCGTGATCAGGTTGATAAATACTCCGAGCAGTCCGGAGGTGATGAAGCTCTGAATAGAATCGATATCACTGGTGACCGTGCTGATCAGATCGCCCGTACGTTTCTGGTCGTGGTAGGCAAGCGACAACTTCTGCAGATGCGAGTACAAAGCCCGGCGTAGATCGTGAGTTACCCATTGGCCGACGCTGGTGGTGAGGTACTTCTCGGCATAGGAGGAGATTGCGTCGAGGATCGCGATCCCCACGACTGCAACACAGGCAAACTTCAGAATGCCGAGCGGATCGTAGCCGGCAGCTTTATGAATAAATCCGCTCAGCCATCCATTCGAGGCCTTGCTACGCAGGACATTATCGAGAACGATCTTCAGCGGCCAAGGTTCAAGCAGATTGGCAGCCGACTCTCCAATCACCGCCAGAAAGCCGAGGATGAGCGCGCCAGTGTGTGGGCGCAGTAGCGTGCGAATGTTCAGATGCTTTGGCGGTAGGGGCTTACCGGAAAACTTGGCGGGTTGGACCAGTTGAGTCGTAGACACACGAAATTCCTGCGCCTCCAACGCAGAACTGGAGGGCTTCTCTGATCGCGAACTGCTGCTCCGGTTAGATGCAGTTTAGAAGACAGGCAGCGGACGGGGAGCATGCTTGAATTCTCAGATCGGATGCATGGAGACGAGGCTGGCGCCCGGGCGCTCCGGTTTCGGCTTTAGCTTATTGCGAATTGCTTATTGCTGCTTTCAGGCGTATTTCATCCACTTCATGATTTCAGGCAGCGTTGGGCGTTTTCCGTACATGAGAATACCGATGCGGTAGATGCGCGAGCAGATGGAGAGCATTGCGTAGATGGCGCCGACCAGAAGCACGAGGCTGAGTCCTATCTGCCATGCCGGAGGCGTTTCCACGAGGATGCGCGTGAACATGATCAGCGGCGTGCAGAACGGAATCAGAGAGAGAACGGTTGCCAAGGTTGAGTGTGGCTGCTGGATTACAGGCGTCAGGAAGATTGCCGAGATGATCAGCGGCATCATGATTACGAACTGGAATTGTTGTGCTTCCTGTTCGGAGTTCACAGCAGATCCCAGGGCCGCACCCAGGGCGGAGTAGAGCAGGAATCCAAGAATGAAGAACACGCCAAAGAAGATCATGTTCTTTAATGTGAGGCCTAGATGCACGTTCTCGCCGTACATCATGATTGATTGCGCTGCCAGGGGCGAAGTCACGGCGGTCCAAATGCCAATTTGAGTGAGCCCTACGGCAGCGGCGCCGAGAATCTTGCCGGCCATGAGTTCTTTCGCAGTGGCAGCCGAAAGCAGCACCTCAAAAATGCGCGAGTTCTTTTCTTCCAGCACCGAACGCATCACGCTCATGCTGTACATCAGGATGGTCACGTAGAGAAGGATCATCAGCAGCAGGGCGGTGAAGAACAGAGCCAGTCCGCCGGCGTCGGTCACCTTGCCGTTCTCGACCTTTTTGGTATCAATGTTCACAGGCTTAAGAACATTGGTTACTTCCTCCGCTGAGACTCCATGGTTGCGGAATGATTGGCGGAGCAGCGCTTCGCGCACTGCACCGCTCAGAGAACCGAGCGTGTCGAAGTCACTCGAACTCCGGGAGCGATAACTGATCTTCCTCTCGGCGAGAGCGTCTGCCGGAGCCCACAGATACCCATCAATTTCGTGAGAGCTCACCTTGCTGGTTAGAGCCGCTTCCTCGACGGAAGAAACATTTGTGTCGACCTCGACGTCGAACGTGCGTGTAGAGGAATCGGGGTTACGCCGTTTTCCGGAGACGGATGTCTCCTTCGCAGGCGTCATAAATTTGTCGCGCACGTCGTTGCCGAACTGCTGATCCGACGTAGCGATCACAATTTTCTGAGACTCACTGGACTTCTTGGACGCAATCATGCTGGGCAGTACGGTGAAGCCGAACATCATCGCCGGTAACAGGATGGTCATTACAATGAACGACTTCTTGCGCACGGTCTCTAGATACTCGCGCCGGGCAAACAGCAGGATGTTATGCATCGGATTTCCCTACGACGTCGATGAAGATGTCTTCGAGCGACGGCTCGACTAGTTCAAATTTATTCACGCGTGAGCGTTGAGCCACCATGTGCAGCAACTTCTGGGAATCTGCTCCAGGGGCTAAGCGCACCTCGACGTAATTGCCGTAGTTATTGAAGGATTGGATGAGGCCGTTCTCGTGCAGAAACTCGTCCGGGCCTTCGTATTCGATCTGCACGTTGCTGCGACCATAGCGTCCTTTGATCTCCTTCAAAGTGCCTTGAAGAACGGCTTCGCCGCGGTTGATCAGGCAAATTGCACTGCATAGCCTCTCGACCTGGTCCATGCGATGAGTCGAGAAAAGAATGGTGCGGCCTTGTTTATTCAGTTCGAGCAGCACATCTTTGAGGAGTGTGGCGTTTACCGGATCGAGCCCAGCGAAGGGTTCGTCCATGATGAGAAACTCAGGTTCATGCAGCAGGGTGGCGATAAATTGCATCTTTTGCTGCATTCCTTTGGAGAGTTCTTCGGTCTTTTTGTCGATCCATGCAGCGATCTCCATGCGCTCGCACCACTTCTTAGCGCGGGAAGCGGCGTCAGCCGCTGTGAGTCCGCGCAATTGCCCGAACAGCACCAACTGCTCGCTGACCTTCATCCTCTTATATAGGCCGCTGGTTTCGGGTAGGTAGCCAATGCGCTTGAGATGGTCCCGCCTGAAGGGCTCGCCAAACATACGCACTTGACCCGAATCGGGAACGGTGATTCCAATCATCATGCGAATGGTACTGGTCTTCCCCGCACCATTCGGGCCAAGCAGGCCAAAGATACTGCCTTGCTCGATTGTCAGGGAGAGGTCTTTGACCGCAACAAACTTGTCGTAGCTCTTGCGAACTTGCAGCAGTTCGACTGTGGCCATGCTAGTGGGTACGCTGAAATTCAGATTTGGTTCGAGAATGTTGGAACTAAACCGAGGATAACGTTTTCTACGTCGGGTTTCATCCTTGCCTCCTAACTCCTATTTTCCGCCCGATTTTGCGCGATGGACATCGCGCAAATCCCATAAGCCACCCATGCTTTGTAACGGCTGTTTTGGGCCCCGAATGAGTCTTCTGTTCTGACCACTCCAGGCAAAATCGAACTCATCGGTCAAAGAGCCTGGCAAGCAGCATTAGTTGAGGTATTCCGGGAGATCCTTCGCTCAAAAGAGGGGCTTAGGATGACAATTTAAGAGCAGTCTTAGAAGCACGATCGCGAGGCAAGGCTACGCACTCGTCTTGCGCGCAGCTGATGCTGCCGAGACGCGATTGCGTCCAGCTTCCTTGGATACATAAAGCGCGGCATCCGCTGCTGCAACCAACTCATCCCGCGTCTGGCCGTGAACTGGGAACTCCGCTACTCCGGCGCTGATAGTTACTTTGCGTGGAACGCCTGGAAAACGGTAGGCCTCGACCATTCTGCGCAATTTTTCGGCGACCTCTACGGCGTTGCCACCGGCGGTTTGCGGCACCACAATGGCAAACTCCTCCCCGCCATAGCGGCACACCACATCAATCTTACGAATTTGTTGGCTGAAGACTGCGGAGACCTGACGCAGGACTTCGTCACCCAGCAGATGCCCGAACTCGTCATTCAGGCGCTTGAAGTTGTCGATATCGATCATGATGATCGCCAGATGCCCGTTATAACGCGATGCGCGCTCGATTTCCGAGCCGATCTCCTTCTCGAAGTAGCGTCGGTTATAGATACCGGTGAGGCCGTCGATGTAAGCCAGCTGCTGCGCTTTCTCGAAATAATGTGCGTTTTGGATGGCGCCAGCGCAGATATCGGCGACCGACTCGAGCGGGGCAACGTCCTCGTCCGGGAAGTTATTGGGCTTCGCGCTCTCCAGCATGAGGACTCCGAGCTTCTCGCCGAAGAAGATTAGGGGCACGCACATCTCGGAGCGCGTCTCCACGAAGCTCGCCGTGTACTGAGGCACGAACGTGACCTCATTCTCAACGACTGTCTTGCTTTGTTCGAGTGCGCGAATTCCCATTCCAGTCCCGACGGGAAGCAGGGTGCCTTGTGTAAGGATTGGAGTTAGTTTCCCCTTATGGGCACGCGTCGAAAGGCGGCCGTCTCCATCCAGGAGGAGGACGACGACATGGTCGACAGGAAAGGTCTGCAATACCAAATCGCAGACTTTTCCCAGCAGCTCATCGAGATCCAGTAAAGCTGTCGTTTGCCGCGCAATGGCATTAATGGCCTCGAGCTGCCGCGAGCGGCGCTGCTCCAGCGTATACAACCGGGCATTTTCCAGCGCGATCGAGGCCTGGGTTGAGAACAGCGTGAGCAAGTCCAGCGTCTCAGAGTCGAAAGCGTCGAGTTCATCGCTTTGGATATCGAGGACGCCTACCACCTCGTCACGCACCATTAACGGGATCGCTACTTCCGACTTCGTTTCGGAGAGATGAGCGATATAGCGCGAATCCTGGCTGACATCCGGTGCATAAACTGGTCTCTTCTGCTGGGCTGCGGTACCGATCAGGCCCATTCCTGGGGCAATCCGTCTCTTGGCTCCCTCAACTGGGCGTCCAATTGAGGTGCGAACAACGAATTCGCGGGTACCAGGGTCCAGTAGAAGGACTGCGGAGTTGGTTGCGTGGAAGTAATCGCGCACGATCGAGAGGATTTGCTCTAGCACTTCGTCCAGATTAAACGTGGAAAGGACGGCCTGGCTGGCGTCATAAAGTAGTGCAATCTTTTGCATTGGGCGCGATAAGTTCAACAGCCTAAAGTCGTTCCGGCGAATCTGCTGCCAGGGGGAGGCATAGCCAGAGCGTCAACCAGACGGCGCTCAACGGCACAACAATGCCTTCATTAAGCCCGATTCATGCGAAATTGACAAGGATTTTCAGGGCCGTCGGAGGTGCCAAAAGACGTATTTTGGGCCAGTTTTCGTCGAAAAAACGGCATTTCTGGGGCATATCCCCGGGACGAGCGGGCCGCTAACGCAACCGACCCCCACTGCGTGGAATCGATCGTCGCCAAACTGGAATGCCTCGGGGGGACTGCAGTCAGCGTCGCTGTTCAGTCGGAGGACGCTCGGTATGTGGGCGAAAGAGAAGAGCGAGCAAGCCGTACATGACCAGGCAAATCCAGAAGTCAATCAGTAACCCGAGGTCCGGCCATAGGGAGACACTCCGATGCCTGGCAGCAGGCGGCAGATAGGGCATCAGCACAAAGTAAATGACATTGCCCAACAGCACTGCTGCGAGAGAGATCGCGAAGTTCCTCGAAAGACTCACTCTGCTCATTAGACACCCAAAGCCTCCGCGCAGGTTTCCAGTGGCTACCCCACTGCGACTCGCAACGCGTTCAGGCAAACGCGAACCCGACACGATCCTAAAAACCAACGGACGGGAGTCGCCGGAATTATATTCGCGGGCAGAGTTCCTGACTCGTTTCGTCCGGTCAAGGCCATTGTGTAACACTGGAATCGATGATCCGCAGTCTCACCCTGGTTCGGCGCACATCGCCAGAGAAGTTCGAGCAGCTGTCTGTCCTGCTGCGCGCACTTGGATTTGAAGGCGGCGCGGGTTGGAGCGACGAGCATAGCCGCGGTGCTCCCTTTCTCGCTCCAGTCGGATCTTTGGAATTGGTAGATGGTCGGAAACTCACAGAACCTGACCTCTTGATAGAAGTTCGGGACCTCGATACTGCGAACCAAATCGCACGCAAGCACTTCCGCGATGCGGCAGGCGAGATCGAAGAGACAACTTGGAAATCGCGAATCTTCTCGCTCCAGCTGGATCCAGACTTTCGCATCGGATTCTGGGCATTCAATAATCCGGAGAAATCGTCCCGCGCTGCCGTTGAAGGCGATCTGAACGCAAGTGGGATGCGCTTCGGCATCGTCGTCAGCCGATGGAATTCCTTCATCACCGAACGCCTGCTCGAGGGAGCCTTGGATTGCCTGCGGCGCAGCGGCGCAAAATCCTCCGACATGCGCATTGTGCGCGTGCCGGGTTCGTTTGAAATTCCGTCGGCGGCACGGCTTCTGGCGGAATCGGGAACTGTGGACGCTGTCATTACGCTCGGATGCTTGATCCGCGGAGAGACCACGCACTACGAGCACATCGCCACCGAAGTGACTCGAGGCATAGGACAGTCAGCGCAGGAGACTGGAGTTCCTCACACCTACGGAGTGCTCACCTGCGAAAACCTCGAACAAGCCATCGATAGGGCGGGACTCAAGAGCGGGAACAAGGGCTGGGAGGCAGCGATGACCGCGGTTGAGATGGTGTCGCTTAAAAGTAAGCTCAAGCGTGGAGCCTCCGATGGCCGCTAAGTCAGGCAAGCGGCGCAAGTCACGCGAGATGGCGCTGCAGATGCTGTTTCAGTCGGATATGGGCAAGCAGAATGAAGACCATGTTCGCAAGACCTTCTGGGCAGAACGTTCGACTGTGGACCAGGAAACTCGTGAGTTTGCTGATGATCTGTTTCGCGTAGCCTCGGATCGCAATAAAGAGATTGACAACTTAATTCAGAAGCACACCGAACACTGGCGTATGGACCGCATGCCTGCTGTCGATCGCAATTTACTGCGCCTCGGGGTCGCCGAATTCCTCGGCTTCCCAAAAACTCCTCGCGCGATTGTAATCAACGAAGCGCTGGATATCGCGCACCGCTATTCGAGTCCCGAATCGGTCCAGTTTATTAATGGCGTGCTGGATTCGGTCGGCAAGGAGTTGGAGAGAAAGTAGCCTCGTTCGAGTCTTCCTCGTTCCTCACCCCGCAATCACTGATACGGTCATAACTCGCGCCGCAGCGACGACGCTTAAGCGAGGAGAAATCTGTTGTGCGGGCGCCCTTGACCAAAGCGTTACAATGCCAAATCGATTTAATAGGAGGGTTTTGCCTTGTTTCGAAGGATCGCTCGAACGCTTTGGATGGGTGTGTTCGCCACCACGGTCTTGTTTGCTCAATCGAATTCACAAAAGAGTGCCACTGCTCCCGCCAGCGATCCTGAAGTTGAAAAGCGCGTCGATTCCATTCTCAGCCGAATGACGCTGGAGCAGAAGATCGATCTGCTCGGGGGCATCAAAAGCTTTTACATTCGCGGCTACAAAGAACTCGGACTGCCGGAACAGAAGATGTCCGACGGCCCGGTGGGCGTTCGCAACTATGGTCCCGCAACCACGATGGGCGGCATTGCCCTGGCAGCCTCCTGGAATCCGGAACTCGTGGAGCGGATGGCTAGAGTCTACGGGCAGGATGCGCGCGCACGTGGCGTACATTTCCTGCTCGGTCCCGGCGTGAACATTCATCGCGCTCCGCTGAACGGGCGCAACTTCGAATATTTCGGCGAAGATCCGTTCCTCGCCGCGCGGACCGCCGTGGCCTACGTGCGCGGCGTGCAGAGTCAGGGCGTGATTGCTACGATCAAGCACTACATGGGCAACAACTCCGAGCACGATCGCCATAACACCGACTCCGAAATCGATGAGCGCACGATGCGCGAGATCTATCTGCCTGCCTTTGAGGCCGCAGTGAAGGAAGCGCACGTTGGCGCCATCATGGACTCCTACAATCTGATCAATGGCGAGCACGCTACACAAAATGCGTTTCTCAACAATCAGATCGCCAAGAAGGACTGGGGCTTCGACGGCATCATCATGTCGGATTGGGACGCCACTTACGATGGCGTGGCAGCCGTGAACAGTGGACTTGACCTGGAAATGCCGTCAGGCAAGTTTATGAATCGCGAGACTCTGTTGCCTGCAGTGAAATCCAGCAAAGTCTCGCAAGCGACGATTGATGATCATGTCCGACGCATCCTGCGCGAAGCCATTCGCTTCGGATTCTTCGATCGCAATCAGACCGAGTCCTCGATTCCTTTTTTGAATCCCGAGGGTCAACGCGCGGCGCTCGCGGCAGCGAGGGAGAGCTTTGTTTTACTGAAGAATGAAGGCAACATCCTTCCGCTAAACAAACAGGACATCAAGACGATTGCTGTAATCGGTCCCGATGCCTATCCCGCACAGCCAGTTGGTGGCGGTAGCGCACACGTGCAGCCTTTCCATGCAATGAGCTACCTGGAAGGTTTCAGTAAATACGTGACCGATTCGGGCCAATCGATCAAGGTTCTCTATCACCCAGGCTTGAAGTCGTACCGCGACATCGCAGAGGCAACCGAGTTCACGACCGCTGAGAGCGGCGGGGAAGCTGGCCTGCGGGTGGAAGAATTCGAGGGCACCGATCTAAGCGGATCGCCGACGCGCACTCATGTCGATCGTCACGTGAACTTCGGCACGGACAACTATGATGCGGCAATCGGCAAAGCATCGATTCGCTGGTCTGGATACTACACAGCTCACACCGGCGGACAGCATGACTTCTTCGTGCTTGGGCCCGGCGAAAACGGAGGCTACCGTTTATTTGTGGACGACAAGCTTGTCGTTGACAACTGGGAACGAGCCACCGCGATCCTGAACTTTGCGACCTTGCAGCTTGAAACGGATAGCCGGCACAAAGTTCGGCTTGAATATTTCCGCAACCGCGGCTGGGGACCGAAACGGGTCTCGTTTGGCGTGCTGCCGGAGTCCGAAGCAGTGGATTCCGGTGCGAAGGGGATGGCGGCACAGGCAGATGTTGTGCTGCTGTTTCCCGGCTTCGCCGACACCATCGAAAGCGAGGCTGGCGATCGAACCTTCCGCCTACCTCCGGGCCAGGATGAGCTGATTAAGGAAATCGCTGCAGCCAACAAGAAGAGCATCGTAGTGCTTACGGCTGGCGGAAACGCGGACATGACCGCGTGGATCGATGAGGTGCCGGCACTCCTGCACGGGTGGTATTCCGGCGAACAGGGTGGCACTGCGCTCGCGC
The DNA here is from genome assembly GCA_003225175.1 of Acidobacteriota bacterium. NCBI lineage: Bacteria > Pseudomonadati > Acidobacteriota > Acidobacteriota bacterium. The sequence goes on along the minus strand of QIBA01000036.1, from coordinate 5,088 downwards.
AACTCGTCTTCGGCGACTACAGCCCCTCGGGACATTTGCCGATCTCACTCGAGCGACGCTGGGAAGATAACGCGACGTATAAGAGCTACTATCCGAACGACGGTCCGAAGCGCATCAAGTACACCGAAGGGATCTTTGTCGGATACCGCCACTTCGATCAGGACAAGATCAGGCCGCTGTTCCCGTTTGGTTTTGGTCTCTCATACAGCGCATTTGCCTACAAGAACCTGACCATCTCTCCAGCCTCCGGCTCCGACGCTGTGACGGTCAGCTTCGACATTGCCAATACGGGAAGGCGGGCTGCGGCCGAAGTGGCGCAGGTTTATGTTGGAGACACGCACAGTTCGGTCCCACGTCCACCGAAGGAGCTCAAGGGATTTTCGAAAGTCTTCCTGCAGCCCGGCGAAACCAAGCGCGTTTCCATCCCGCTTGACGCCCGCTCATTCTCCTATTACGACGTAAAGTCCCGCGCCTGGAAGGCAGAGCCGGGAAGCTTCAACATTTTTGTGGCAAGTTCCGCGGCGGACATCAAGCTCGAAGGCAAACTGAACTATCGTCCGGTACTTTAGTAACTAGGGAACAGCTAGGAGTAATGCTGAGAACCAAGGCTAATATCCCCTATTTGTGCAAGAAAGCGGGCTCTTCATGGTATAAACCGAGTTGCCCCACACGGTGCGCTGGTCAAAATTCCCTCTAACAGCGGACTTGCAAAAGGAGATGACAGCTTGTCTGACGCGAGAACAGGCAGAAGGTTTCCTCTCAATCTGCCGATAACTATTCGGGAGGGGGAGTCTGCCGACCAGACTTCAGGAACCACGCAAAATGTGAGCGCCGCAGGTGTGTATATCCGTGCCGATGCGGAGCTCGAGGTCGGATCGCAAATCGAATTTGAAATTACCTTGCCGTCGGATGTAATTGGCGGCCATCACGACGTACGAGTGAAATGTCAGGGCCGCGTGGTTCGCCGCGAGAGCGACAAGACCTCCAACGGTGGCGTGGCTTGCGTAATCGATAACTATAAGTTTGTTCGTGGCGCATAGTACGCGCTGAAGATTCCGGGGCATCGTCGTGATCCTATGCGCTCGATGCAGATAAGAAGGACAGCGATATCCGCTGGATAACACATGCTTAAGATCATCCTGGCAGACAGCCAAGCGATATTCCGCGCCGGCGCAGCCAAAGTGCTGGCCGTGGAAGATGACTTCCGAATCGTCGCGCAGTGCGAGAACACCGATCGCATGCTGGCGGCGGTGGAAAGCTTCCGCGCCAACGTCCTCATCTTCTCGACTGCGATGCACGTCGACATTCGCGCTCTGGTCGAACTCTCGAAAAAAACCAAGACGCGGCTGATCATCGTGATCGAAAGCGGCGATAATAGCGCGCAATACCTGCAGCTCGGCATCGCCGGCGTGGTCTTCCGCAACGTGAGCGGAAATTCGCTGGTGGAATGCGTACGCAAAGTAGCGCGCAACGAGACTTGGGTTCAGGACACCGGCGCCGCTGCGGAAGCTACCGAGAACGACATTGTCGGAGCCCGCGTGCGTGATCGCCTTACGCCGAAAGAGCTGCGCATCGTTGCCCTAATCGTTCAAGGCTTCAAGAACAAGGAAATCGCGGTTCAACTTGGGACGACAGAGCAGGTGATCAAGAATTATCTGCGAAATGTTTACGACAAGATCGGCGTTTCGGACCGCCTCGAACTGGCTCTCTTTACCATTCACCACCGCATTCTGAACGAAGCCGCGGCCGCGCTGGCTGGGACTGCAACTACTAATCAGATGACTAACTGAAAGCGGCAATAGGCGATAGGCTCAAACGCCGGACTGAATGTCCGGCGTTTCTATTTCTCGGTCCCAGGAAGACGCGAAAAAAACCGCGCGGGTTTTCGCTCTTAGCCCATCGCCCGTCGACGGTCTTCTACGAAGGCCTTCGCCGCTTCTGACCCTCTTCGTCACGTTCCTGACTCTTGAGCAGTTCGTTCACGATGGTGACGAGCTCTTCCGGATTCACCGGTTTCTCCAGATAGAGATCAGCGAGGGGTTCAGCGGCCTGGAACGCTTCTGCCACATAGCCGGAGACGACCACAACCGGCATGCTGGAATGGTCTTTCGCGGCCTGTACCACAGCGCGACCGTTGGCGTCGCCCAGACGCCAGTCAGTTACGACGGCATCGTAGGCGTTGTGGCGCAGTTTCTCGATGGCATCACGCGCGGAGGTGCACGCGGTCACAGCGTGTCCGGCAGATTCCAGAATGGCGCGCTTCAGAGTTACAACGTGGGGCTCGTCATCCACGCAAAGGATGTTAGCCATACCGGGGGATCCTTCCACAGCGTATCGGCGAGCAGAACTAGCGCCGGGTAGCGCCTATGCAGCTATTCTCAGTCAGGCTTGGGAATGTGTCAATTCGAGTGCAGACCCTCGGGGTCACACCCCATTGGTACAGTCATCTGGCCTGTACCCTGTGCCATAATCCCCTTTCATCCGATCATCTGAGGTTTCAATGGCTACCCCCACCACGCTGACCGAACAGCTAAAGTTTATCCAGTTCGACGTTGCCAACAACATCGCCCGAATTACGCTGAACCATGCTCCGTATAACGTCCTGACCGTTCCGATGATGACGGAGCTGGCGCAGAGCATCGAGAGCCTGAACGGACGTGGAGACATCAAGGCCATCCTGGTAGGTTCGGCGCAGAAGACGTTTTCGGCCGGCATCTCTCTCGAGGACTCGAAGCCGGACCGGGTCTTTCAGACGCTGGAAGCCTTCAATCGTGTCTTCGCCGCCATCCGCGAGATTTCGAAGCCGCTGATTATGGTCGTCAATGGCCCAGCCATCGGAGCAGGATCAGAACTGGTGGCGTTTGGCGACATGGTAATCGCCACACCTCAAGCCAAATTCGCGCAGCCCGAAGTAAAGTTGGGGGTCTTCCCGCCGTTCGCAGCCGTCATGCTTCCACAGTTGATTGGGCCCAAGAAAACCTACGAGCTGATTCTCACTGGCGAAGCGCTTACCGCCGAGGACGCATTGCGCCTTGGCTTCGTCAACAAGGTCGTTCCCGAAAAGGATCTGGACAAAACCGTAGATGATGTCCTGGCAAAAATCAGCGAGTTCAGCGCTCCAGTGTTGGAAGTCACCAAGAAAGTAATCGGAAGCTCTATCGGCCTGCCGCTGGATGAAGCCATGAAGAAGTCTCAGAACATCTATCTCAACGAGCTGATGAATTTGCAGGACGTTCAAGAAGGCTTGCGCGCGGTGCTGGAGAAGCGAAAGCCGGTTTGGAAGAACAAGTGAGAAGGCAGCAATAAGCGATAAGCTAAGACGGAACGCCGGCGTCCTCAACTGGCGTTTTACATTTCCGTCGACAGTACGAGTCCGTTGGCCTTAGGCCGCCAGGGTCTCCACTTCACCCGATGACCCCATCACTCGATCATCCGATTCTTGTCTGGCCCGATCTTTTGGCTCTTCCGTCAGCAGCGGATTGCCTTTACGCAACACATGTTCGAGCCACGCTCCTGCGGCCTGTGATGTGATCACGGCTAACAGGATCAACGTCGTGTAGAACGGCGCATTGATAATTCCTGCCGCATAAGCCACGCTGGCGAGCACGATCCCTGGACCGCCACGAGCGTTCGTTGCCACTGCAAGATTCACACAGCTTGGAATTGAGAATCCGGCAAGCCTGGCTCCTGCCAGCACCGAGACTAGCTTGATCAGGCATGCGGCTCCGAGAAATTCGGCGACCATCGTCAAGCTGAAGCTCTTGCCGAGATCGAGCTTGTAGCCGACCAGCGCGAAGTACAGCGGAACAAAGCACCCGAACGCAACGCCTTTCACTTCGCTCAGCGAATGAGTCATGCGCAATGATTCCCGTGGAATCGCGAATCCAGCGAGAAACGCCGCGAGCACAAGGCTTACATTCATTGCTGCAGCCAACGCTACGTACGCGAACAGCAGCAGGATCAAATAGGCAGTCGTCGAATGCCGAATGAAGACATTCCAGCGCGCCTCATGCAATCGTCGTGCAAGCCGTGGAAAGACCGCCAGACCTGCAATGAAGTAGCTCAGGGTGAGCGTGACTCGCTGCGCAATCACATGTGTGGGCAGCGCTTTTGATTCTGCCAGAGCTGTGGCTACGGCCAGTACTGCCCACAGCATTACATCTTCCATGACTGCAACGCCCAGAATCAGCTTGGCGAAGCGTGTATGCAGAATGCGCAGGTCGTGAAAAATCCGCGAGATTACCGGAATGGAAGTTACTGCCGTGCCAATGCCGATGACCAGCACCAGCGCGATGCGGTTCTGCGCCGTTCCCATTAGGGAACTGAGGTCCAGGCGCGTGCTGAGCAGCAACGCGATCACGAAGGGCAACGCAGTTCCGACGACTCCGATCCAGGCAATCGGCTTGCGCTCTTCCCGGCGAAACAGCCCTTGCGTTTCCGCGCCGGAGAGAAACATGAGCATCAGCAGGCCGATCCAGTAGAGTACATCCAGAGCTGGTTTAGCCAATGCCGCTTCTGATCCGGCAGAGAGGTTGAGCAGAGAAGGTCCGGCAAGGAGTCCACCAAGAATTTCTCCAATCACACGCGGCTGTCGCAACCGCGTAAAGAGGCTGCCGAAAAGATGTGCGGAGGCAAGAACGACAAGGACGAAGAGGATCAGCTGACCAACTGCGGATTCCGGCATTACCTGGGGCCTTGGGAAATGAACTCAGCGCAAGCGGAGTTCCTGCGCATTCATGTGATGTTCACCAGAGCTGCCGTGCTGCCTTAAAGGCGGCGATAAGCGATAAGCAATAAGCAAAAATCAAAAGAAAACGAAGGGGCGACAGTCTGGAGGACCGTTTTTGCTTATCGCCTATTGCCTATTGCCCCTTCACTGCTGCCAACGCGGGTTGAGGCCCCGATTTCCCTGTCATCTCCATCGACCAGATGGAACCCGGACGCATGTACATGCTGGCGCGAAAGAGGCCGCGCGAGTCATACGCTTCAGGCGTTCGGAAAAAGTACCCGCGATCTTTCCATACGACGTTGTATACCCCCTCGGCGGTCTTGAAGGCCTGATCGCGCATTCCTTCGGACAGCATGTGC